>DATHJG010000809.1:0-3345 GCA_035489875.1 Solirubrobacteraceae bacterium
ATGCGCGGGCCGTTGCCGGTCTACGTCGAGGACCCGGTCGCCCGGCTGCAGGTCGTGCGCCACGCGATGGACGGGCTGAAGGACTCCAAGCAGGCGCTCGGCGCCGAGGTGCTCGCGGGCATGCAGGCGCTCGCGCCGCCGCGACGCCTGGGCGAAGATCGTCGGCGGCTGAACTTCTCCACCCGCCTCTTCAACCTGCTCGTGACCAACGTGCCTGGCCCTCAGCTCCCGCTCTACGTGCTCGGCCGCAAGCTGCAGGACCTGTTCCCGGTCGCGTTCCTGCCGAAGAACCATGCGCTCTCCGTCGCGATCATGTCGTACGACGGCGGGATGGACTTCGGACTGCTCGGGGACTACGACGCGATGCCCGACCTCGACCGGTTGGGCGAGATGCTGTCGGAGAGCCTGGCGGAGCTGCTGGAGGCCGCGGACGGCGTGCCGAATGCGCAACCGGCTGCGCCGGCGGAGACCGGCTCGAACGGGAAGGGGAAGGTCAGTAGCCGAGCGCGAACTTCGCGTCCTCGGACATCTTCTCGGGCGACCACGGAGGCGTGAACACCATGTGCGGGTTCACCTGCTCCACGCCCGGGAGCTCGCCGACGAACTCCACCATCTGCTCGGACACCTGCGGTCCGATCGGGCAGGCGGGCGTGGTCAGCGTGAACGTCACGTCGACGGCGCCGCCGTCGATCTCGACCCCGTAGATCAGCCCCAGCTCGACGAAGTCGAGGCCCAGCTCAGGGTCGATGACGTTGGACAGTGCGTCGAGTACGTCGTCTTGATCCACCATTCGCTTGAGTCTAGACGTCAATTTGTCTAGGTTCCCCACCCATCGTCTCGTTCGACGAACAGCTCGGGGTCCTGCGCGTCACGGGGGACGAAGATCGCTCCACAAGCGGGCGGCGTCGGCGTCCCATCTCGGCGGCCCTGAAGGCGACGCGCGACGTGATCGTCGACATGTCCGAGCTGCACTTCGCGGACCCCTCTCTGATGATCGACCTCGCGTGCCTGGCGCAGCGGCTACGCGCGCACGGGATGACGCTCTCGCTGCGCCATCCGCAGCCGCACATCCGGAAGCTGATCGAGCTGGTCGGCCTGCACCGTCTGCCGTCCGTCATCGTGGTCGTCCCGCAGCGCGCGGGCGTGCCCGCCTAGCTCGGCGCGCACTCGCCGGTTAGCCGTGCTTGACGTCCGGGGCGTAGCCTGTCCGGTCCATGCCGTTCCTGCTCGTCGCGCTCTTCATCCTCGTCCCCATCGCCGAGCTGGCGGTGATCATCCAGGTCGGTCAGGCGATCGGCGTCTGGTGGACGATCCTGCTGCTGGTCGCCGACTCGATCCTCGGCTCGCTGCTGATGCGCTCGCAGGGCCGGGTGGCGTGGCGGCGCTTCAACGAGGCGGTGCGCGATGGCCGCGTGCCGGCGCGCGAGGTGGCCGACGGCGTGTTGGTGATCTTCGGCGGCGCGCTGCTGCTCACCCCGGGCTTCCTGACCGACGTCTTCGGCGTGCTGTTCCTGCTCCCGCCCACGCGGGCGCTGATCCGGCGCGTGTTCCTGCGCCAGGCGATGAAGCGCATCAGCGTTTCGATGGCCGGCATGCAGGCGCCGCCGAGTCGCGCGCGCCGCTCCGACGACGTGGAGGGCACCGCGGTCGACGTCGACGCGCGGCCCGGCTCGCGCCCGGGGCTCGAAGCGTGAGCGAGGGCGTCCGCGACGCGGCGACGGACAGCGTCACGTTCGCGTTCGGCGATGCCGCCGCGCAGCTCTACGGGCTCGCGCGGCTCGGACTCTCGCGCGACACCGACGGCGCATGCCAGGGCAGCGCGCTCGCGCTGCTGTTCTCCGGCCGCGAGCCGGTGGCGGCGCTCGCGCGCGGCGCGCTGCCGGTCTCCGACGACGCCGGCTGGGACGCGCTGGAGCTCGCCGGGGTACGCGCCACGATCGAGGCGCCGCTCGAGCGCTGGACGGTGGGCTTCGACGCTGCGGACGGGCAGGGCTTCGCGCTCGAGCTCACCGCGCTCGGCGCCGCGGCGACGCTCGGCGACGACGCCCCGGCCGCCCGGCTCGGCGGGATGGTGGGGTACGACCAGCCGTGCCGCGTGACGGGGACTGTGCGCGCCGGCGGCCGCGAGCACGCCGTCGATGCGCTCGGCCAGCGCGGGCACGCGTGGGGCGACCCCGACTGGGAGCGGATCGAGCTGGCCCGCACGGTGACCGCGTGGACCGACTCCGCCTCGGCCGCGCTCACCGCGGTCCGCCCGGCGGGCGCCGCGCACCACGCCGAGGAGGCGACGTGGGCGGCGCTGTGGGAGCCCGAGGGACTGGTGGAGATCGACGACGGCCGGCTCTCCACCACCTACGACGATGACGGCCACACCCGCCGCGCCGGCCTTGAGCTGTGGCCCGCGGGCGACACCGGCGAGGAGTGGGCGCGACGGGGTGCCGGCGAGGTGCTGTGCGGCTCGTCGCTCGACCTCGGCGCGCTCCAGCTCGACTGCGCGTTCTTCCGCTGGCACCTCGAGGGCCGGGCCGGCGTCGGCCGCTATGACATCCTGCGCCGGGCCGCGTGATCCGCGCCGTCGTCTCGGACTTCGGCGGGGTCCTGACCGCGCCGCTGATGCAGGGCTTCGCCCGCATCCAGGCCGACACTGGCGTCCCCCCGGAGGCGTTCGGCGCCGCGCTCGCCCGTGCCACGGCGACCGATGGCAGCAACCCGCTGTTCGAGCTGGAGGTCGGGGCGATCACCGAGGCCGAGTTCCTCGCCACGATCGAGCGCGAGCTGACGACGATCCTCGAGCGGAAGGTGGCGCTGCACGGGTTCGGCGAGCGGTACCTGGGGGCGCTCGATCCGAACGAGGCGCTGTTCGCCCACTTCCGCACGCTGCACGCGCGCGGCGTGCGCTTCGCGATGCTGACGAACAACGTGCGCGAGTGGGAGCCGCTGTGGCGCACGAAGCTGCCGGTGGACGAGATCTTCGAGACCGTGGTGGACTCCGGCTTCGTCGGGCTGCGCAAGCCCGACCGCGCGATCTACGCGATCGTGCTCGAGCGGTTGCGACTGCCGGCCGAGGAGTGCGTGTTCGTGGACGACCTCGCGGTCAACATCGCGGCGGCGCGTGAGCTCGGCTTCGCGGTCGTCCACTTCCGCGACACCGAGCAGGCGATCGCGGAGCTCGACGTGCTCCTGCCGGCGTGATCGAGGTCCGGCCCGAGCGCGCGGAGGACCGCGACGCGATCCGCCGCGTGCATAGGGCGGCGTTCGCGCCGTCGGAGATCGAGGCGGCGCTGGTCGACGAGCTGCGCGACGCCGGCGACCTCGCGCCGGAGCTGTGCCTGGTCGCGCTGCGCG
>DATHJG010000810.1:0-3471 GCA_035489875.1 Solirubrobacteraceae bacterium
CGCATGACCGGCCCGTCCTTGAGCACGAACAGCGTGCACAGGGTCGCGAAGGCAAGGAAGAACACGAGCGAGGAGAGCCCGCTGATGCCGCTCGAGACGCCGTTCAGCAACGTCCTGCCGATCTCGGGCACCGTGCTCTTCACGTCCTCCTGCGCACGCTGCGTGTCGTCCACGCCGGCGTCATCGAACCACCCCCCGATCTTGTCCAGGGCGCCGTTGAGCTTCGCGGAGATGTCATCGGACTGGGCGGTGATGCCGCCGAAGACGAGGCTGACGATGAGCACGCCGATGGCGACGAGTCCGAGCAGGACCAGGATCGCGCCGCCGATGCGGGGGACGCGGTGGCGCTCGAGCCAGCCCACGGCGGGTCCGGCGACCGCGCCGAGCACCGTGGCGAGGAGCACCGGCATGACGATCGTCGAGGTCTGGCCGAGCAGCCAGATGAGCCCGACGATGACCAGCACGAAGCCGACCAGCAGCCACGACGAGAAGCCCAGATCCCTGAGCCACCTGGGCGCCGCGAACTCCACGTTGCGCTCGGGAGTCATGGGTCAGCCGGCCTCCTCGCCGGGCTCCAGCGCTTCGCCGAGCCGGCGAAACGTCCCGGCCGGCTCGTTTGCCCGCAGCGCCTTCTCGGTCGCCCGGCGGCGTTCGCCGGTGTCGAGGCGGAACCCGAGCAGCGGCGCCACGAGCGAGCCCTGGCCCCGCCCGCGCGTCTCGATCACGACCAGCTCGTCCGTGTCGGCATCCCGCATGACGAACAGCACGTCGAGGACGCGCAGCGTCCCGCCGCTCTCGACCCGCTCGATCGCACCGACGAGCCGGCCCTCGAACTCGGCTCCGGGGCCGAACCCGTAGACGAGGAGCTGCGCTTGGCCGGGCATCATCCAGACCTTCCTGTTCGTTCGCCGCTAGACATGGTGAGCTGATCCTCCGTGGCAGGGCGCCTCGCTCACATCACCCGGTTGGCATGAGATCCGGCGCATAGGCCCGGAAGGTCGGGCTGGGTCAGGGCCCCGGTTCAGCCACCCGTTCTGCACTTGCCGCGCCCGGCTCATGGGGCTTCCCGGTGAGGCTGACGCTCATCTTGATCGCCCTGACCGCTCCCGTCGCACCCGCCTGGAGCGTGACGCCGAGCGCGACCAGCACGATCCCAGGTATCAGCAGGGCACCCGATCCGAGCATCAGGAGTCCGACTCGACCCAGGACGTAGGGCGGAAAGGACACCGTCACGCCCAACGCGCCGCCGACGAGCGTCGTCATCAGCTTGTCGCGCCTCGAGTAGGCCGGCTTGGCTCCGATGAGACGCGCAGGTACGGCGACGTAGCTGACCATCATCAACCCGATGACGATGCCGAGCGAGAGCGTGAACCACGGGCGTCCCCATCGCGTGATCACCGTCGTCGACAGCGCGAGCAGCAAGCCGACGAGGGCGCCCGAGATGACGATCGGCGTGACGTGACGCCGCGCTTGTGCGACCGCCGGCCGGATCTCCGGTGCACCGGGTCGCGTGATCGCGAACGCGAACACCGCGTTCAGGAAGAAGCACACGATGGTGATCGCGACGATGACCAGGACGATCGGGATGAGCACGGGACCGCGGAGCACGGTGAAGGAATGGCCGTGGAGCACGTGGGCCTTCAGGTCCGCCATAGCCACCCAGATCCACACCGCAGGGAGAACCTGCACAAGCGTCAGACGCCAGTTGGACACGAGGAGCCTCAGGCCGTCGAACAGCAGCGCGAACGCGCCGATCGCAAACGCGAGCGGTGCGAACGCGCGTCGGGACCGGCTCAGGCGGAGCACCGCCTCCTCGATCCTGGCCTCGTCGCTCGACTCGATGGCCCGGACCAGCGAACCGATGCGGTTGGAAAGCGAAGCCGGCGACGGCATGAACTCGGAGCGTCACATGTCGTGCCGCTCGAGCGCGGCGTCGACGTCGTGGCCGAGCGCGAGCGCGACGGCGTGCTGGAAGGAGTAGGGGGCCGCATCGACCGCGACGGTGGCGGCGATACGCAGGAGCGCAGCGGTCTTGTCGTCCAGAACCGACGGCGCCAATGCGCGGCCGTCGACGGCAGGTTCATCGAGGAGGGCATTGTCGTGCACGGCGAGCCGCCGTAGGTGTCGCTTGTAGTCGTCCATCGGCGTCGCTGCATATCTGACCGGGCGCGGCCGGCGGCCGCATCATCCATCCTGGGTGAGATCCAGCCGCGGCGGGAGGACCGAGCTCTCCAGGAGGCCGACCTCGACGGCACGTTCGATCGCTTCGCTGCGCGACGAGATCCCGAACTTCCGGTAGATCGCGACCGCTTCGGTCTTGGCGATGTTGCGAGAGATGAACAGCCTGCTGGCGATCTCCGGGAAGGTGAGATGGCTGGCGAGGTACGGGAGAGCGGAGCGTCGCGGGGCTGCGCCCTCCGAGATCTCCGACTCGACGTCGGCGACCGCCACTGCCGCGGACAGCAGCGGCACGCAGATGCCGTCGTTGAGCCCGCTCTCGACATTCAGTGCCTGGCGGATGCGCGGGGGGACGCGCGGCTCGGTGACCACCGCCTGCCCGAGCGCGGCGTCGGTCCGCGCGAGCACCCACCGCCAGGATCACGGCCTCCTGGGATCGGGCTGCGGCTGACCATCGTGCTCGGTGCCGTCGCGGCAGCGGCGATCTTCGGCCAGCTGACCGTCGAGGGTGCGGCCGTCGCTCGAACCCCGCCTCGAACCGCAGGCCCCTCCTACGCGGGCAGCGCGACGTCTGACCGCTGCTGGACACGCTTTCTCATACCAACGGGATGAGGAGGACCCGCGCGCGCACGCCTAGGCTCGCTTGCGCAATGCGGTGAGGGCAGCCGTGAATGCTCTGGAAAGCAAAACCGATACCCAGGAGGTACGGGATGCGAGGTGCGGGTCGAGCGACATTCGCAGCGGTCCTGCTGTTGATCGCGGGAACGCTCAACATCATCTATGGCATCGGCGCGTTGGACAGCGCGAACATCTTCGCGAACGACACGAGGTACATCTTCACCAACCTCAACACCATGGGCTGGGTCCTGATCGTCCTCGGCGTGATTCAGCTCACCGGAGGCTTCTCGCTGATGGCCGGCAACGCCTACGGGCGGGTGATCGGCATCGTCGGCGCCAGCCTCGGTGCGATCGGGGCTCTGCTGTCGATCGGCGGCTCCAACCCGTGGTGGTCGCTCGCCGTCTTCGCCCTGTGCGTCTACATCATTCAGGGCATCGTCGTGCTCGGAGACGACGAGCGCGCGCCGGCAACCTGAGCCCACGACGCGCGGCCGTGCGGTCGGCGGGTTTGCACTCCGCCATGACCCGCGGCCGCGCCGTCGAGACGACCATTTGACCTGGTCGCGGAGGCGCTCAGGACATTAGCCATGGCGGGCGACGATTCCTCCGAGCTGAACCGGCAACGGCGCGTGAATCGCGAGCGCGTCGTGCGGACGCTGACGTTCTGGCTCCGGC
>DATHJG010000811.1:0-2232 GCA_035489875.1 Solirubrobacteraceae bacterium
CCGCGAAGCCCGCCGCCGTCGCCGCCGCGCGGAGGGCTGCGGGGGAGAACAGGACGAGGTGGCGGGGCGGGTCGAGCCCGAACCAGTCCGCGCCGAAGACGCCGTGGCCGCGGCTCTCGACGTTCGGCGTGATCGCGACCAACCGCCCGCCCGGCGCCAGCACCCGGCAGCACTCGCGCAGGAGCGCGACGGGGTCGAGCACGTGCTCCACGACGTGGCTCAGGTAGACGGCGTCGAAGCAGCCGTCGGGAAAGCCCCGCGCCGCGAGCTCGCCGTGGTGGACGTCCAGCCCGCGCTCGCGGGCGGCCGCGACGACCACCGGGTCGATGTCGACGCCCGACACCTGCCATCCGAGCTCGCGCATGCGCACGAGCTGGTCGCCGGTGCCGAACCCGACCTCGAGGAGCCGGGCGCCGGGCGCGGGCGCCGGGAGGTGGCATGCCGTGTCGTCCATCGCGTCCCGGCCGCCCGGCACGACGCGCAGCAGCGCGGCCGCCGCGGCCGCCAGGCGGTCGGCCCGCGCGGGGTAGCCGAGCCGTGCGCGCAAGTGCGCACGCCGCATGGCCGCCAGCGCGCCCAGGAACGGCCGCGACCGCGGCGGGGGCTCGTGCGCGTGCGTGTAGTAGTTCCGGTACGCCTTCCCGATGTCCTCCGCGACCGGCGCCGGATCGAGCCACAGCGCGCCGCACCCGGCGGCCGGGCAGCGGGCGAGGCTCCACGCGCCGGGCACGCCGAACAGCCGGTCGTGCAGGCGGTCGTGCCGCAGGGCGCCCCGGGCGCTGCACAGCGGGCAGGCCGGACGCGGGCGCGTGCCGATCCGCTCCCCCTTGGCGGCCAGATGCCGCTCGATCGCCGCCACCGCGACGCCGACGCCGTCCTCGCCCGCGATCCGCTCGGCGAGCGCCGCGGAACGGGCCCGGATGCCCGGGTCGGTGGCGGCGACCCGGATCGCATCAGCCAGGGCGGCGGCCGTGAGCCGGTTGCGCGGAATCGGCGCCGGGCCGACGCCGAGCGCGTGGATCCGCGCGGCCCAGAAGGGCTGGTCGGCCATCGCCGGCACGGCGACCGAGGGGACGCCCGCGCGCAGCGCGTAGGCGGTCGTGCCCGCACCGCCGTGATGGACCACCGCGGCAAGGAGCGGGAACAGCCAGTCGTACGGCGTCGCGTCGATGGCGAGCACCCGGGACCCGAGCGCGGCGTCCGGCGCCAGGTGCGGACCGCGGATGAGGATGCCCCGGCGCCCGGCGCGGGACAGCGCTTCCAGCAGCAGCTCGGTCGTGCGCTCGGGCTGCCGGTCGGCCATCGTGCCGAAGCTCACGAGCACCGGCGGGTCGCCGGCGGCGAGGAAGGCCGACAGCGCGGTGGGCGGCGTCCAGTCCGGCGGCGTGTCGAGCAGCCAGTAGCCGGTCACGTCGCCGGTCGGCGGGGCCGGCGCGACGGCCGCGCTGTAGCCGTAGAGCAGCGGCGCCCGCTCGCGGTCGAGCTGCCCGAACGGCTCCCGAACGGCGAGCGGCGGCAGGTCGAGCGCGGCCCGCCGCGCGCGGTTGACCCAGGGCCGGGAGCACAGCCAGATCGCCTGGCGCACGGGCGCGTGCGCGATCCGGCCGGGCGGCCCGTAGTAGGCCCGCAGCAGCGGCACGTCGCGCTCGCGCGCCATCTGCAGGCCGAGCAGCGTGCCGAGGATCGACGTGACGATCGCGTCGGCGCCCTCCGTCGCGGCCCAGCAGTCGTGCAGTCGCCGCTCCGCGACGGAGGCGCCGTCCTTCAGCATCCCCGCCCAGTTGGGCAGCACGCGGCTGCCGCCCCGCAGCCACGCGCGCCCTGCGTCCGTCTCCCGGCCGCGACTCAGGTCGCCCTCGGCCACCGGGGCGAGCTCGAGCCCCTCGCCACGGACGAGCCCCGCGAAACGCGGGTGCGTCGCGAGCCGCACGTCGTGCCCCGCGCGCCGCAGGCCGGTGCCCAGGGCGACGTACGGCTGCACGTCGCCCCGGGAGCCGATGGCGATGATCGTGATGCGCACGGCGGTCAGCGCTCGCACAGCTTCGCGAGCCCGAGTAGGCGCGCGAGCCGCAGCAGGACGTCCTCCACGACATCTGCCTGCACGACATCCGCCTCGCTTGCGGCGGCGGTGGAACGGGCGAGGCGGGCGAGGGCCTGACCGCGATCGCCCTCGGCCCAGCTGCGCCGCGCTCCGGCGAGGTTGCGCACGGCCCGCGTGCGGTCCGCGCCGTC
>DATHJG010000812.1:0-2425 GCA_035489875.1 Solirubrobacteraceae bacterium
GCCATCAGGTCGCGCACGAACGCCTCGAGCTCCGCGGTGGAGAGGGCGCCTTCCGACGGGCGCAGGGTGTCGACGGTCGAGTGCACGTGCCGCCACATACTACACTAATTCTATTGAGAACGGCCACTACGGCAGGCGCCCGAACCAGACCAGCGACAGGGCGCCGCCGAGCACCAGCAGCACGAACCCGCCGCCGGCGAACGCGACCGTGATCTCCCGCTTCTCCGGCCGCGACGTCAGCCGGGTGCCGATGCGGCTGTAGATCTGCTCCGCGTCCTTCGCGCTCACGGCCTCGAAGAAGCGGCCGCCGGTGATGCTCGCGATCTCGCGCAGCGTCTCCTTGTCCGGCGGCACCGGGATGTGCTGCACGAACCCGAACGGGTCCTGCTGGACCACCTCGCCGTCCTCGGTGCCGAGCGCGATCGCGTAGATCGGGATGTGCGCCGCCTTGGCCTGCCGCGCGATCTCGAGCGGGTCGTTGACGCCGAGCGTCTGCTTGCCGTCGGAGAGCAGCACCATGATCGCCGGCAGCTTGCGCGTGCTCTTGCCGTCCCCGGTCGGGACGGGCGTCTGCGCCGACTGGAGCGCGCGCGCGAGGCCGTCGCCCATCGCGGTCCCGCCGTCCGCGGCCATCCGCTCGAGCGCGCCGTTGACGGCGCCGCGGTCGGTGGTCGGCGCGACGATCTGCTGCGCGTAGTCCGAGAACGTGACCAGCCCGAGCCGGAAGTTGTCGGGCGTCTTGTCGACCAGGACCTTGGCCGACTCGACGGCCGCGGTGAGCCGGTCCGGCTCGACGTCTTCGGCGCGCATCGAGCCCGAGACGTCGTTCACCAGCACGACGGTCGCCGCCCGTTGCGGGGCGGCGACGCTGCGCTGCGGCCGCGCGACCGCCAGGATCAGCGCCGCGAGCGCGAGCAGGAGCAGCGCGGCCGGGATGTGGCGGCGCCAGCCGGGCCGGGCGGTGACGATGTTCGGCAGCAGCGCCGGGTTGCCGAACGCCGCCGCCTCCCGGCGCCGGCGCGCCTGGATCGCCGCGTACGCGAGCATCGCCACCGGGAGGAGGCCGAGACCGAGCAGGACGGCGGGCTCGGCGAACGTCACGACGGCTCCCCGCCGGCGTCGCGAGCCGCCGCCGCGCGGCGGCGCCGCCCGCGCCGGTGCCGCGTCTCGACGTCGGGTACGGCCGCGGCGTCGTGGTGCGTCTCGTCTCCAGGCACGGCGTGCGCGGCGGCCGCGGCGCGGCCCGGGCCACCCGCCGCCATCGCGCTGCGACGCATCTGGTCGGCCCGGCGGAGGTGCGCCGCGAGGTCGCGCAGCCAGTCGTCGTCGGTCGAGAGCACGAGGTGGTCGGCGCCCGCGCGGCGCAGCGCGGCGGCGACCTCGTCGCGCTCGGCCGCGGCGGCGGCCGCGAAGCGCCGGCGGACCTTGCGCCGGCTCGTGTTCACCACGAGCTGGCGGCCGGTCTCCGGATCGACCATCCACAGGTCGCCGACCGCGGGCAGCTCCAGCTCGCGCGGGTCGCGCACCTCGACGGCGAGCACACCGTGGCGTGCGCGCAGCGAGCGCAGGCCGGCCTCCCAGTCGCGCGGGCCGCGGAAGTCGGACACCAACACGACGAGCCCGCGGGCGCGCGCGAGCGCGGCCATCCGCTGGGTCGCCTCGCCCAGCGACGTCGCGCCGACGCCCTCGCCCGGCGGCTCCGCCCGCAGCTCGGCGAGCAGCCCGAGCAGCCCGAGCCGGCCCTGGCGCGGGCGCAGCACGCGCGGCTCGCGCCCGCCGAACGCGACGACCCCGAGCCGGTTGCCGCGCCGCGTGGAGACGTGGCCGATCGCGAGGCTCACGCCCTCCGCCACGTCCGTCTTGCGCCGCAGCGCGGTGCCGAAGCGCATCGACGGCGACACGTCGAGCATCAGCCACGCGGTCATCGCGCGCTCGCCCACGTGCACGCGCACGTGCGGCTCGCGCATCCGCGCGGTCACGTTCCAGTCGATGTAGCGCACGTCGTCGCCTGGCTGATAGGGCCGGATCAGCGCCAGCTCCGTCCCCGCGCCGACCTGGGGCGTCACGTGGTCGCCCGGCACGAGCGACTGGATCCGCCGCATCACGGCGAGGTCGAGCGAGCGCAGGACCGCGTCGGGGACGGGTCCGGGTCCCGGCTGCGCGGGCGTGCGCTCGGGCTGCGCGAGGCGACCGCGAAGCGTCGCCGGTGACGAGCCTTTAGGCGAGGCAGGTGTCATCCTCACGGCAGCCGCCCCGTCCGCAGCAGCCCGGTCACGAGCCCCGCGAGCAGCAGCGCGAGCGCGCCGCCGGCGAACGCTGCCGTGACCTCGCGCTTCTCCTTGCGCGTCGCGAGTCCCTTGCCGAGGTTCGCGTACACCGCCTCGAGGTCGCGCGCCGTCGGCGCGTTGAAGAACCGTCCGCCGGT
>DATHJG010000813.1:0-6134 GCA_035489875.1 Solirubrobacteraceae bacterium
TCCTGATGGTCGACGACGCGCGCGCCGCGGTGCAGGCGCTGGACGGCGCGGGCGCCGTGCGCGTCGAGCTCGGCGACCACTTCGCGTCCGAGGAGATCAACGACGCGGTACGGGACGAGCGCGGGTTCGGCGGCGCGTTCCCCGACGAGACCGAGGGCGGGCTCGACTCGCTGCGCCCGCTGTTCCAGCGCAAGGCGTTCGCCGCCCGCCAGGGCCGCCTGTGCGAGGAGCTGCTCGCCGCCGGCCGCGATCTGCACGAGCTCGCCTCGCTGCGGCTCGCCGACCTGCCCGCCGGCGCCGACCGCGACCGCTGCGTCGAGCTGCGCGCGACGCTCGGACTGCCTGCGGGGGAGGACTCGCCCGCCTTCCTGCTGCCCGACGGTCGCGCGCCGGACGGCGCCGGGCTCGACCGCTACCTGCGCATCACGCGGCTCATCCGCGTGAGCCTCGAGGGCAACGCGGGCCTGTGCCGCTCGCTGATCGAGACCCGCTACGGCGGCGTCCAGGGGGTGGCGGCGTGAAGGCCGCGCGACTGCACGAGTACCACCGCAGCCTCGCCGTCGAGGAGCTCGACGAGCCGAAGATCACCGGCCCCCACGACGTGATCGTCCGCATCGGCGGCGCGGGGCTGTGCCGCACCGACCTGCACATCCAGGAGGGTCAATGGGCCGAGAAGTCCGGCGTCGAGCTGCCCTACGTGCTCGGCCACGAGAACGCCGGCTGGGTGCACGAGGTCGGCGCGGCCGTGACGAACGTCCAGCCGGGCGACACCGTGATCGTCCACCCGCTCGTCACCTGCGGCCTGTGCCGCGCGTGCCGCGACGGCGACGACGTCCACTGCACGAGCTCCACCTTCCCCGGCATCAACGTCGACGGCGGCTTCGCCGACCTGCTCAAGACCACCGCACGCTCGGTCGTCAAGCTGGAGCCGACGCTGCACCCGAAGGACATCGCCGCGCTCGCCGACGCGGGCCTGACCGCGTACCACGCGGTGAAGAAGGCCGCGCGGCTGCTCTACCCCGGCACGCGCGCCGTGGTGATCGGCGCCGGCGGCTTGGGCCACATCGGCATCCAGTGCCTGCACGCGATGACGCCGGCCGAGATCGTCGTGCTCGATCCCTCGGAGGACGCGCTTGCGCTGGCCCGCGAGCTCGGCGCGGACACGACCGTGCGGGTCGGCGACCACCACGTCGACACGGTGCTCGAGCTGACCGACGGCGACGGCGCCGAGGTGGTCGTCGACTTCGTCGGCGAGCGCGGCGCGATCGAGGACGGCGTAGCGATGCTGCGCCAGGCCGGCTCGTACTTCGTCATCGGCTACGGCGAGAACATCAACGTGCCGACGATCGACATCATCTCGCGCGAGATCAACTTCATCGGCAACCTCGTCGGGTCCTACAACGACCTCGCCGAGCTGATGACGCTGACCGCCCAGGGCAAGGTCAGCCTGCACACGAGCACCTACCCACTGGAGGCCGTCAACGACGCGATGGCCGACCTCGATAACGGACGCCTGCACGGGCGCGGGATCCTGATCCCGGCCGGGGCCTAGGAGAACCACTCACGATGGGCAAGATCCTGCACTTCCAGCACGACGCGCGCCGGCGCCTGCAGGCCGGCGTCGACGAGCTGGCCGACACGGTCAAGGTCACGCTCGGGCCCAAGGGCCGCAACGTCGTGCTGGAGCGCCTCACCGGCGCGCCGACGATCACCAACGACGGCGTCTCGATCGCCCGTGAGATCGAGCTCACCGACCCGTTCAAGAACATGGGCGCCCAGCTCGTGCGCGAGGTCGCGAACAAGACGAGCGACATGACGGGCGACGGCACGACCACCGCGACGCTGCTCGCCCAGGCGATCGTGCGCGAGGGCATGCGCACGATCGAGGACGGCGGCAACCCCATGCAGCTGCGGCGCGGGATCGAGACGGCGACCGAGCGCGTCGTCGCCGCGCTCGCCGCGAGCGCGCGGCCGGTCGCCGGCCGGGACGAGCTGCGCCACGTCGCGACGATCGCCGCCAAGGACGACGAGCGGATCGGCGAGGCGATCGCCGACGCGCTCGAGCGGGTCGGCGAGGAGGGCGTCGTCACGATCGAGGAGACGCCGATGCCCGGCATCGAGGTCGACTTCGTCGAGGGCCTGCGCGTGGAGAACGGCTTCATCTCCCCCTACATGGCGACCGACCAGCAGCGCATGGAGACGGTCTACGAGAACCCGTACATCCTGATGACGACCAAGCCGATCAGCCACCCGTCCGAGCTGATGCCGGCGATCGGCCAGGTGATGCAGTCGCCGCGGCCGCTCGTCGTGCTCGCCGAGAAGGTCGACGGCGCCGCGCTCGGGATGCTGATCCACAACTCGGCGCACGGGACGCTCCAGGCGGTCGCCGTGCGCGCCCCCGGCTTCGGTCACCGGCGCCTCGCGCACCTGCAGGATCTCGCCGTCTTCAGCGGCGGGCACGTGATCACCGACGAGACCGGCCTCTCGCTCGAGAACGTCGAGCTGGGCTGGCTCGGCAGCGCCCGGCGCGTCGTGATCAGCGCCGACTCGACGACGTTCGTCGAGGGCGCCGGCAGCGCCGAGGCGGTCGAGGCGCGGCTCAGCCAGATCCGCGGCGAGATCGAGCGGGCGCCGCAGGAGCGCGACCGCGAGGTCGCGCAGGAGCGCCTCGCGACGCTCTCCAGCAAGCTCGCGGTGATCCGGTTGGGCGCGGCCACCGACATCGAGCTCAAGGAGAAACGGCGGCGCGCCGAGGGTGCGCTGGCGGCCACGCGCGCCGCGGTCGCGGAGGGCATCGTGGCCGGCGGCGGCACCGCGCTGCTGCGCGCCGAGGAGGCGCTCGCGGACCTCGAGCTCGAGGGCGACTACGCGGCGGGCGCCGACATCGTGCGCCGCGTCCTCCCCGAGCCGCTGTTCTGGATCGCCACCAACGCCGGCTACGACGGCCAGGCCGTCGTCGACCAGGTGCGCGCGATGCCCGACGGCGAAGGGCTCGACGCCCTCACCGGCGAGTTCGGCGACCTGTTCGAGCAGGGCGTGATCGATCCGGTGCGGGTCACGCGCCTCACGCTGCAGCACGCCGCGTCGGTCGCCGCGCTGCTGCTGACCACCGAGGCGGTCGTCGCCGAGGAGCTGATCGCCCAGCCGGGGGCCGTGATCGCGCCCGGGTTCGGCGACCTGGCGGAGGGCCTCGCGCGGCCGTCGTCACCGATCTGATCGCAGTCGAAGCTCGTCCCCCGTCGCCACACGAGGAGGCTGTCATGAGCACCACGCCCCACGTCGACGTCCGCACCGCTGCGCTACCGGTGGCCACCGAGGAGGCGCCCAGCGGCCACGCGGCCGGCGATCCCGCCATCCTGGGCCTCCCGATCTTCGCGGCGGGCTCCGTCGCGCTCGGGCTCGCGCTCGTCGGCTACGTCCCGCCGGCCGCGGTCGGGAGCGTGGTGCCGATCGTGCTCGCCGCCACCGGCCTCGGCCTGCTCGTCGCGACCGTCTGGGCCGCGTCGCTGGGCCAGACCGTCGTGGCCGGGATCTTCGGGCTCTTCACGGGCTTCTGGCTGAGCTACGCCGCGCTGCTGCTCGGGCTCAACCACAACTGGTTCGCGATCCCCGCGGAGAACGTCGAGCGCAGCATCGCGCTGTTCCTGATCGCCTGGGCGGTCGTGATGCTCACGCTCACCGTCGGGACGCTGCGCCTGCCGCTGGCGTACACGCTGGTCCTGGGGCTGGTCGTCGTCGCGCTCGTGCTGCTGATCTTCGGCACGCTCGAGGCCAGCGACACGCTCAACAAGATGGCGGGCTACGTCGTGCTGGCGTTCGGCGTGCTCGGGCTCTACCTCTTCCTCAACACGGCGTCGACCGCGCTGGGCGGCCCGGGCTACCCGCTCGGAGCGCCGCTGCAAGGCGAGAAGAGCTAGCCGATCCGGCCGGAGCCACTCACCCGCGCGGGCTGATCCGCACCGCCAGGCTCGTCGCCCGGACATGCGGGCCGGCGACGAGCCGGATCGCCAGCGTCGGCCCGGGGTTCGGGTCCGTCGGCTGGGGCGCCGTGGCCACCGGGAAGAGGACGGCGCCGGGCGGCCGGACGAGCGGCGTGACCGCGTACCCGGCCTCGGCGCCGAGCTCGACCCGGTCGACGCCGGCCAGCGGAACGGCGCCGGCGAGCGGCGCGTGCGTCCCGTCGCGCGCGTGCACGTCGATCACGGCGTCCGCTCCCCACGTCGGCAGGTGCACCTCGATCGCGCCGCAGCGACCGTCGCAGCGGATGTCCCAGCGCACGTCGATGTCGCGGGCACGGAAGCGGTGCGTGGTCGCGATGCGGAGCGCGCCCGCGGCGACGCGGCCGCCGGCGCTGAGCTCGCGGAACGAGCCGGCGGGCGGGCGCGCTCCCACGACGTGCAGCCGGGCCCCGCGCGCGGCGCCGTCCTGGGAGGCGAGGAGCGTGCGGCCGGCGGCGTCGCGGATCACCACGCCGAACGCGTTGGGCGGCGTGCCGCCGGTCGTGGCCGCGACGCGCTGGCGGCCGTCGAACAGCCGCGCCAGCTCGATCCCGCCGTACGCGAACGCGCCCCGGTTGTCGGGCACGATCGCGGTCGAGTAGGACGGCGTCGTCACCGCGAGCCGGCCGGTCTCCCGGTCGAACGAGTACAGCGGCGGCGGCTCCGCCGCCGGCGCGTCGCCCAGGCCCAGCGCGATCGCCCGCATCGCGTTCGCCGCGATCCGCGTCGCGTAGAGGTCCTGGTCGCGGTGGTCGGAGAACACGTCGAACGGGAGCTGCGGCGCCATCCCGCCCGTCTCCTCGCCCCAGCGCCCGTAGAGCAGCAGGCCGCGGTCGAGCAGCGCCTTGGCCCAGCGCCCGTACTCGGGGCGCGCCCAGAACTGCGGCGCCGCGGCGATCGCCAGCAGGCCCTGCTGCGCGAACGCCCAGTACTGGGCCGAGTGCCAGCGGCGCGGGCCGTGCCCGGTGTCCCAGTTGAGGTACCCGGCGTGCGTCCACGACCCGGTCAGCAGCCGCGTCACCCAGCGCCGCAGCAGCCCGAGCTCGCGCGCGGCCAGCGGCCGCATCCCGGCGCGCAGCGCCCGCGGGTAGTACTGGAGCGCGCTCGCCACGATGAGCGCGTACTCCGGCGTGTCGAAGTTCCCCGGCGTCGTGGCGGGCAGCTCCGGGTTGTAGTGGAAGCCGAAGCCCGTGCCGAGGTTGGCCGACCGCATGCCCCGCCGCGGCCGCGTGATCGCGGCGGCGAACCGCACGAGATGGCGGCGGTAGTCGCGCCGCAGGAGATCGCTGCGGCCGGTCACGTCGGCCGCCGCCGCATAGAGCTGCGCGCTCCAGTTGAACTGGTTCTTGAGCAGGTGCGGGAAGCGCCACGCGGGATGGTGCGCGCAGCGGTCGACGACATACGCCGCCCGCGCGGCCTCCGCGGCGGTGAGACCGAGCTGGCGCCGCGCCCGCCACGCCGCGGCCAGCGCCTCGGCGACCTGCGAGTCGACCGAGACGTGATCGCGCCCGAACCGGGTGAGCTGCTTCATCCAGCACGCCGACCGGCTGCTCCACGTGCGCCCGGCCCGGTAGCGGAACATCGGCGCCGCGGTCATGCGCGCGACGAGGATCCGCGCCCGCTCGTCCTGCCGCGACGGCCCGGCGTGCCCATGCAACGCCGCGGTCGCGTGGACCAGCAGCAGGTTGGCGTTCGTGCGCGCCGCGGCGCCCTTGTGCCGTGACATGTACACGCCCTGCACGGGGTCCCACTGCGCGCCGAGCCCGAGCAGCACCCCGTCGGCGGAGGCGAGGTAGTCGGCGTCGCGCAGCGCCGGGGTCTGGGCGCTGGCTGCTGCGGCCGGTGCGGCCCAGGCCAGGAGGGACAACATGAGCAGGAGCGGACGCCGCACCCGCGGTACGCAATCAGGCGCGGCGGCGGGTTCGGTCGAGCAGCAGCTCGAGCGCGCGCCCGCCGACCGTTCACCGCTTGCTCGGGGGTTCGGTCTCTGGTGTGGCTCGGCGTGCGCGGTGACGACGCACCTTGCTTCGGTTTCCGCAGGCGTCCATCGAGCACCACCGGCGCGTCGCGTTGCGCGTGGTGTCCAGGAACCAGAGAACGCACTCCTCGGCATGGCAGCGGCGGACGCGCTCTGGC
>DATHJG010000814.1:0-2024 GCA_035489875.1 Solirubrobacteraceae bacterium
ATACCGACAGCGCGGCGACCGAGATCCTTCGCTGCGCGGAGCGTCGACCCGGACCCCATGAACGGGTCGAGCACCGTCCGTGCGCCGGTGGCGAGTAGCGCCTTCGTCGGCAGCGACACGGGGAACGGCGCCGGATGGTCGACCCTCGTCTCCATGCCGAGTCGCCACACGTCGCCCATGCCCGACGCGGAGTGATCCACGAGCCGGAACTCGGGCTTAGCCAGGACGACGATCCACTCCCCGACGGTGCAGAACTGGCGGAGACTGACGTCGATCCCGGTCCCGCGGTCCCAGGTGATGACCTGCCGGACCGGGAGGCCGAAGTCGAACCCGAGCGGGAGGCGGATGACGCCGTGCTCGACGCGCGGGCGGTGGTTGTAGAAGATCGCCCCGGTCTCCGTGAGCCGGTCCCAGCAGAGCCGCAGGATGTCGCGCTGCCATGCGTCGTACTCGTCCTGCGGGAGCGCGTCGCCGTGGGCGCCGTACCCGTCGCGGAACCGGCCGGCCTTGTTCGACGCGCCCGGCCGGTACATGCCGCGGCCGTTGCCGCCGGGGACGAGGCCCATGTTGTACGGCGGGCTGGTCACGATGAGGTCGACGGGCTCAAGCGCGGGCAGGATCTCCGCGTTGTCGCCGTGGTAGATCACGACCTGCCCGTCGTCGTAGAACGGAGTCGGCAAGCTCTGGTGAAGAGGCTCGCTCATCGCCACGGGATGTAGGAGTCGACGGGAAGGCGCGGATACGTGCCGTAGTACTTGGTCGAGATGCGCCACCAGCGCCGGCCCCCGAGAACCAGCGGGCCGGCGACAAACTCGCCGCAGTAGTACTCGGTATCGCTCTGGTGGATAAGCACGCGGTCCTCAGCCATCGTGGCTCACGTAGTTGGGGTCCAGCGCCTCGCGGGCGAGCTTCAACACTTCCCTGTCGCGCGCCAGCTTGACGCGGTGCGCGTGCGTCGGCGCCGGGAAGTAGAAGCCCTGCTCGATCAGGGTGAGCGTTCCGGTCAGCGCCTCGATCCGGCGCACGGCGTAGTCGGGCTCGTCGCGGACGCGCTCGTACTCGATGGGCTTCACCGCGAGCCTCCGTTCCTGCGTCGACAACGCATGCGGTTATCGAACATGGCTGCCTTTCATCACGAGGCGTCGCAGCTTGTCCGCGATGTGGTCCGGCACGTCCTCGTCGTACGTCGCGCGCAACACCTCGGCGAGCGCAGAACGAGCCGCATCGCGCTGCCGCAGGAGGCGCACTGGGTCCTCGAGCAAGTTGATCCGTGAGGGCCGTCGAGGCGTCACGTGATCCGCTCCACGTCCCAGACCGCCAAGGTCACCGTCTCGGCCGACACGTCCGCCCATCCGTCGAGCTGGCAGACATCTACGACGCCGTTTGCGAGGGCGTTCCGCGCCCAGTGCTCGAACACGTCTTCCTCTGTCCTCAGGTCGTACATATGCGCGCGCCACTCGTCACCGTTGGGTCCGGTCACGCGCTCGATCGGCTCCCGGTCGTTCACCGTGATCCGCACTGTGGCGGCCATCTCAACGTCAGGCATCGGGCACCGTCCTTATCGACTCCCTGCGCTTGACCCGTCGAAAAAGCACCGGAGATTTAGGCATCGCCGCGCCCCGTGAAGATCGCAACCGCCCGGTCGACACGAGCCGCGTCCTCAGCGACTAGGGCGCGCAGTTCCTCTGGCGTCCAGGCGTCCACGTTGGCCGGGCAGGGCGCCCATGTGCAGTCGGCCTTGTTGTTTGCGCGGCAGCACGACCAGCGCAGGTCGCTTCTAAGCACGCGATCTGTCATGCCGCCTCCTGCATCGCGATCGGCTCGACGAGCTCACCCAGCACAGCGCGAGCGAGTGGCGGCACGCCGTAGGTCTGCTGGAACGGCCACGGCGGGTCGGCCACGATGCAGCGGTAGCGCTCAGACATCGCCGTCTCCCATCACCATGCGAATCGCCGCGTCGCGGGCGCTGCCCTCTTGCGCGTACGAGCCGCCGACGACCTCAAGACCCTGGGCATGGATCAAGC
>DATHJG010000815.1:0-4108 GCA_035489875.1 Solirubrobacteraceae bacterium
CGCCGGCGCCGCCTGCGATCACGGTCTTGGCGACCCGCTTGCCGCCGGCCGAGTCGGCGTAGCCGGCCTGGCCGATCTGCGCGTAGAGGATCTTCGCGTCGGGCGCGACGCTGCGCGCGCCGGCGATGAACCCGCCGGACATCTTGTTCCAGTTCGTGTCGTCCGCGGACGTCACGATGCCCAGCGTGCCGGACTTGCTGACCTTCGCGGCGAGCACGCCGGCGAGATAGGCGCCTTCCTGGCTCGCGGTCTCGGCGTCGCCGACGAGGCCGGGCTCGAGACCCTCGGGGTTGTCCCAGCTCAGCTCGGGCACGCTGGTCTTGGTGGCCACGTCGATCGCCGACGCGTTGTAGCCGCTCGCGTGGGCGATCACGAGCTGCGACCCGCCGTTGGCGAGCTGGCTGAGGATCGGGTCGACGTTGTCATAGCCCGACCCGTCGGCGACCTCGACCTCGACGCCGAGCTCCTGGGCGACCTGCTTGGCCGCCGCGACGCCCTGCTGGTTCCAGCCGAAGTCGTTGCCCTTCTCCGGCGTCGCGATGGCGAACTTCATCACCTTCGCGCCGCCGCCGCCGCCACCACCGCCGCCGCCCGAGGCGCCCGTGCTCCCACCATCGTCGCCGCAGCCGGCGGCGACGACCGCCATCGCTCCGACGACCGCCAGCGCGGCCCACTTTCCCCTCGTCTCGCGCTTCATCTCACACGCTCCCCTTCCGGTGGTCCCGTGTCGTTGATTGGTCTCGCCGCGGATGCGGAAGCTCTCCTCGCGCGCTAGACGCGCGAGCTCGGCCGGACGGCGTTCTCGTCGCCGAAGAACAACTTGCGCGAGTTCTTCTCGAGCACGCGCGCGACAAGGTCGGGGGCCAGCCCGGACACCTGCACCTTCCGCACCTCGACGCCGATCTCGTGGAACGGCGCATCGGAGCCGAACAGGACCCGGTCGGGCCCGACCCGGTCGACCGCCTCGGCGATCTTCGTGTGCATCGGCATCCCCGATGTCTCGAGGTACACGTTGGGGTTGCGCCGGGCGACGTCGATCGAGCCGTTGATGTAGACGATGTTGCCGTGGCCCATGTGGCCGAGGATGATCTTGGCCGCAGGGAACTCGACGGCCAGCTCCTCGATGCTCCACGGCAGCGAGAAGATCGGGTGTCCGCAGTGGATCAGCGCGGGCATGTCGCGCCGCACGAGCTCCTCGACCAGCGGATGCACCGCCGGGTCGTTGGGGTGGAACGCGTCGAGCAGCGGGTGCATCTTGACCCCGAGGAACTTCGGGTGGTCGAGCAGCTCGACCGCCTCCTCGAGGAACCCCGGCGTGCGGGGGTTGGCCCACACGAGGCCGTAGGCGCCGTCGACCGCTTCCACGACCTCGCGCACGTACTGGTTGTCGGGATGGAACACCATCCCCGCTGCGATGCCGTAGTGCCGCAACGTCTCGACGAGGAGGGGCCCGTCCATCCGCACGTTGAACAGGGGGAACTCCCCGACGTGCATGTGCGCGTCCACGATCACCGCCGGCTCGAAGCCGGTGGTGGAGGGCAGGACGGCGTGGGCGTCAGCCACGGGCTCCCGCTCTCGCGGAATGTCGAGTGTCAACAGTCACCCAGAACATTGCGCGATGGTAGCATGCGTCATTAGCTGTTGCCATGCGACTGTCGACAAGGTGTCCGCTGCGTAGCCGGCCCGCGGCGACCGCCGGGCGCGGGGCCGCCGCGCGAGAGGAGACGATGATCCACGCCCGCCGCCGCGGCCACCGGATGCCGCGGATGCTCATGGTCCTCCTGGTCGGCGTCTGCGTCCTCGGTGCGGTGGCGCTGGCGGCCCGCAAGGACGCCGCATCCGGTCGGTCGCCTGCACTCAGGTGGAGCGCCGGCGCGATCGAACGGGCGCTGGAGCGCCGGCTCGCGGCCGTGCCGCTCAGCGTCCGCTGGGTCCAGTGCGGCACGCCGCAGGGCGGAGCCTCGCGCTACCGCGGCGCGAAGGTGCTCCGGTGCGCGGCGAACTTCGGTGATCCGCACATGCCGGTCTACTGCTCGACGATCGCCGAGGGGCGGCTCGTAACCGATCGCGACGTCGCGGGGCTGCGGTGCTGACGGGCGGCTGCGTGGCGTTCGCCGTCGTACCGGAGTCTGGCCGTGGTAGGCTGGCTGTCGGCTGTCAACACGCGACAGCCGCCGACGACGCGATTACGCTGGCGCCATGACGACACCACTCGAGAACCGGACCTTGCGCGAACAGGTGTTCGAGCACCTGCGCGACGAGATCCTCTCCGACCGGCTCCCGCCGGGGACCGAGCTGCAGGAGGTCGCGCTCGCCGAGTCGCTCGGCATCAGCCGTGGCCCGCTGCGCGAGGCGCTCGGCCGCCTGGCCGCCGAGGGGCTCGTCACGATCCGCCCCCGCCGCGGCGCGACCGTCACGCGCTACACGCGCCAGGAGTTCGTCGACTCCTACCAGATCCGCGGGGCGCTCGAGTCGCTCGCGATGCGGCTCGCCGTCCCGCGGCTCACCGACGACGATCGCGCCGCGCTGCACCGCTTGACCGACGAGATGGCCGACCACATGCAGCGGAGCGACGTGCAGGCGTTCTTCGCCGCGAACCGCGAGTTCCACCGCACGTTCGTCGACGCGTCCGGCAACGAGCGCCTGCGCGAGATGCACGAGCAACTCGTGCGGCAGATGGGCCGGCTCCTGTCCAAGTCGCTCGCGCTGCGCGGCAGCCTGGACCAGTCGGTCAGCGAGCACCGGGCGATCCTCGAGGCGGTCGACGGCGGCGACGCGGAGCTGGCCGCGCGGCTCCTCGAGCAGCACGTCGAGGTGCCGAACCGGGTGCTCGACTCCGCCGCCGCAGCCGATCTGTTCGACGCGTAGGCGCACGAGCTCCTGACCATCCGGAAACACGCACGGAGAGGGCCGAAAACACGTGACTGAACGAACGCGCGCCAGACCACTCGAGTTCGGCGTCAACCTCAACAACCGTGAGCCCTTGATCGCGCCGCAGTACGACATCGCCGCGCTGCTCGACCTGTCGACGCTCGTCGAGGAGCAGGGGTTCGATTCGATCTGGGTGGGCGACAGCCTCTTCTCGAAGCCGCGCTACGAGGCCATGACGCTGCTGGGTGCGCTCAGTCAGCGCACCGAGCGCGTCCGTCTCGGCACGGCGTGCCTCGTGACGACCACGCGCAACCCGCTGTGGACCGCCGCCGAGTGGGCGACGCTGGACGTCATCTCCAAGGGCCGCATGATCTTCGGTCCCTGCATGGGCAACCCCGAGGAGGGCGTGAAGCGCGAGTTCGCCGCGCTCGGCCTCCCGTTCAAGGATCGGGCGACGCTGTTCGAGGAGGGCCTCGCCGTGCTGAACGACCTGTTCCGCGACGGCCGGACCAGCTTCAAGGGCACGTACTTCGACTACGACGACGTCGCGTTCCACTCCGGCACGGAGATGGCCCCGCTCAAGCCGCTCCAGGAGCACATGCCGATCTGGGTGGTGTCCAACCCCCGGCTCGTGGGCGACACCGCGGACGATCGCATGCGCCGGATCATGAAGCGCGCCTGCCGCCGGATCATCGAGTACGGCGACGGCTGGATGACCTGCTGCCGTGCGGCGAACCCGGAGGAGCTGACCGAGCAGATCGGCTACCTGCGGGCTGCCGCCGACGAGCTCGGCCGCACCTGGGACGACTACACGGTCTCGTACCAGGTGACCATGAACATCAAGGACACCAAGGAGCAGGCCCAGGCCGCGATCGACGAGTACATCGGGCTCTACTACCCCGAGCTGTCGCGCGCCATGGACATCTCCGGCTGGGGTCCGGTCGGCACGCCCGACGACATCGTGGCCTGGCTGCGCGAGTTCGCCGATCGCGGGGTGGACCACTTCATCTGCCGCTTCGGCGACCTCGACCAGTTCGGTCAGGTCGAGCGGTTCTCCAAGGACGTCCTGCCCGCGTTTCGCGAGGCCGGCGTGAACGTCACCACGCGATAAGCCCGAGCGAGAGAGGTCGAAGACCATGGCTGATGCGGCCGCGATCAAGAAGGACGCAGAACTCGTCGTCGACGTGTGCATGAGCGTCGAAGCGGACGATGTCGTCACGATCATCACCGACGACGA
>DATHJG010000816.1:0-3733 GCA_035489875.1 Solirubrobacteraceae bacterium
GGTCACCGTCGACCAGTACAGCCGGGCCGACCGGACCGCGTCGGCGTCGATCTCGTCCGGCGTGATCTGAAGGTCTGGAGCGCTCGGCTTGCGGTAGAAGTACAGCGGGAAGTCGTCGGGCGGGAAGATCTCGCAGAAGACGACCGGCGTGCGGAGCGCCGGGTGCGTCCCGACGAACGCGTCGTCGACGCCGAACCCCCGCAGAGCGGCGCGAACGTACGGTCCGAACGGGTCGTCGCCGACCTTCGTGATCACCGCCGCCCGTGCGCCGAGCCGCGCGGCGGCCACGGCCACGTTCGTCGGACTGCCGCCGAGCGACTTCGCGAACGTGCGGGCCTCGGCGAGCGGCACGCCGATCTGCTCGGGGTACAGGTCGACGCCCACGCGGCCCATCGTGATCAGGTCGTATCGCACGTCATGTCCCTCCATCTCGTGGCGCGGCCGTGCCGGCAGGGCCGGATGCGCCGGTCAGGTGGATCCTCACGCCGACGTCACCTCCACCTCCGTGACCTCGACGGGCCGTCCCTCGCGCAGCGAGCGCCACGCGGCGAGCCCGATCACCAGCGGGGCGCGCGCGTCGGCGGCCGCCACCGGCGGCGTCCGGCCGTCCTCGACGGCCGCGACGAACGCGTCCCACTCGCGCAGGTAGCTCGACACGTAGCGCTCGACGTAGAAGTACGGCAGCGCCGGCAGCCGGCCGCCCTCCGCGGTCCGGACGACCGCGGTGTGTGCCAGCTGGTTGTCCGACGCCGCCATGCCCGCGGAGCCGAGCACCTCGACGCGCTGGTCGTAGCCGTAGAGCGCCTGGCGCGAGTTGTCGATCGCGGTGAGGCAGCCGTTCTCGTGCACCAGCATCACCAGCGCGGTGTCGACGTCGCCCGCGTCGGCGAACTCCGAGTCGATCTGCACGGCCCCGCGGGCGAACACCTCGACGACCTCCGAGCCGGCCACGTAGCGGGCCATGTCGAAGTCGTGGATCGTCATGTCGAGGAAGATCCCGCCGGAGACCTTCAGGTAGGAGAGCGGCGGCGGCGCGGGGTCGCGGCTGGTGATGCGCACGATCTGCGGCTCGCCCACCGCGCCGGACGCGACCGCGTCGTGCACCGCCTGATGCGCCGGGTCGAAGCGGCGGTTGAAGCCGATCTGGAACGGCACGCCGGCGGCCTCGACCTCGCCCAGCGCGCGGTCGACCTCCCCGAGGTCGAGCGACACCGGCTTCTCGCAGAAGATCGCCTTGCCGGCGCGCGCGGCGGCGACGATCAGATCGGCGTGCGTATGGGTGCTCGAGCAGATCGCGACCGCGTCGGCAGCGCCCGCGAGCGCCTCGTCCACGCCGGCGACCGGCACGCCGAGCTCCGCCGCGACCGCCCGCGCCGTCTCGTCGTGCGCGTCGGCGACGCACGCCACCTCGGCGCGGTCGATCCGGCGCGCCAGCAGCTCCGCGTGCATGCTCCCGATCCGGCCCACGCCGATCACCGCGATGCGAACCATCAGTGGGTCCTCTCGTGACATTGCGCCCGACAGACCGGCCGCCGGCGCCGCCAGGCAAGGACGCAGACCCGCAGGAATACCCCCGGTATTTCAAGGGTCGAGGACGCAGCCTGGCGGTGATCGGCGGCCGCCGATGTCGGGTGGAATGTTGCGAGAGGGCCCACTAGTGCTCCCGGAGCGACACGACGTCCTCCCAGCGGCCCGACGCCGCCGAGCGCAGCAGCGCCGCCTGGACCGAGGCCCACGCGAGCGCCTCGTCGAACCCCGGCGAGAACGGCCGCCGCTCGGCGACCGCGGCGCAGAACGCCGCGTCCTCGATCGTCACGAGGTCCTCGTAGCCGATGCCGTTGCCGCTGCCGGGCACGAAGGCGCCGTGGGGCGGGAAGCGCTCGCCGCCCCGCACGGTCGTGTAGCCGGAGCCGCGGTCGGCGGTCGCGCGGTAGAGGCGGAGCTCGTTGAGCGCCTCGAGGTCCCAGCCGGCGGCGCCCGCCGTCCCGTGGACGTCGAACGCCATCTGGCTCTCCGGCCCGACGATCGAGCGGCTCGCCTCGAACGAGCCGCGCGTGCCGCTCGCGAACTCACACAGCATCCCCGCGTAGTCCTCGTTCGTGACCGCGCCGCGCGGGTCCGCGGCACTGCCGCGGCCGTAGTGCGAGCCGGCGCCGAGCGGGCGCTCGGGGATGAACGTCGCGGTCGTGCCCACCACGCGCGCGATCGGCCCGGCGAGGCAGTGCGCGAGGTCGACCGCGTGGGAGAGCAGGTCGGACGTCGCGCCGTAGCCGCCCTCGTCGAGCCGGAAGCGCCACGAGAGCACGCCGAGCGGATCGGCGCCGTACATGGAGAAGAAGCGCCCGCGGTAGTTCGTCAGCGCGCCCAGCTCGCCGGCGGCGATCAGCTCGGCCAGGTAGCGCACGAGCGGCGCCCAGCGGTAGTTGAAGCCGACGCCGCCGATCACGCCGGCCCGCCGCACCGCGCGCTCGGCCCGCACCGTCTGCTCCGGCGTGCCGCCGACCGGCTTCTCGCAGAACACGTCCTTGCCCGCCTCCGCGGCCGCCTCGACCAGCTCGACGTGCAGCATGTTCGGCGCCGCGACGTAGACGACGTCGACCGCCGGGTCGTCCACGACGCGGCGCCAGTCGCCGGTCGCGCGTGCGAAGCCGAACGCCGACACCGCCTCGTCCGCCGCGCCGGGCGCCGGGTCCGCGCACACGACCAGCTCGGGGTCGTACGCGCGATCGGCGAACAGCATCGGGATGCGCGCGAGCGAGCGCGTGTGCGCCCGTCCGAGCCAGCCGAAGCCGATCACCCCGACGCCGACGCGCTGCCGCGCGCCGCCGCCGATCGGCGGCGCACGGCGGTGCTGTACGGCTTCGCTCACGTCGCCCCCAGCTGGCGCTCCAGCTCGTGCGTGAGCTGGTCGAGCTCCGCGCCGCCCGACATCTTCGTGACCAGCTCGTCGCGGGTGATCGTGCCGCGCCGCCAGTCGCCCATCAGCCTGCCGCGGTTGAGGATCACGAAGCGATCCCCGACCGGGTACGCGTGGTGCGGGTTGTGGGTGATGAAGATGACGCCGAGCCCGCGCTCGCGCGCCTGCACGACGTAGCGCAGCACGACGCCGGACTGCTTGACCCCGAGCGCCGACGTCGGCTCGTCGAGGATCAGCACCTTCGCGCCGAAGTACACGGCGCGGGCGATCGAGACCGCCTGGCGCTCGCCGCCCGACAGCGTGCCGACGGGCTGGTCGGGATCGCGCACGTCGATCCCCATCTTGCGCATCTCCTCGCGCATCGTGTCCTGCGCGAACTTCACGTCGATCCGCCGCAGCGGCCCCTTCCCGATCGTCGGCTCCGAGCCGAGGAAGAAGTTGCGCCAGACCGACATCAGCGGCACCGTCGCGAGATCCTGGAATACGGTCGCGATTCCGCGCTCGCGCGCCTCGCGCGGCGACTTGAAGCGGACCGACTCGCCGTCGACCAGGAGCTCGCCCTCGTCGTACGGGTGCACGCCCGAGAGGATCTTGATGAAGCTCGACTTGCCCGCGCCGTTGTCGCCGAGCACGCACGTGACCTCGCCCGCGTTCACGGCCACGCTGATGTCCTTCAGCGCGATCACGTTGCCGAAGAACTTCGAGACGCCCTTGACCTCGAGCAGCGGGGTCATCACCGGGCTCCTTCCGCGCGGTGGCGAACCAGGTTGTTGACGAGCACGGCGAGCAGCAAGATCACGCCGAGGAACAGGAAGC
>DATHJG010000817.1:0-11935 GCA_035489875.1 Solirubrobacteraceae bacterium
ACCGCCGGGACCGCCGGCTACCTGCCGCAGGAGCCCGACCGCGCGCCCGGCGAGCGGCTGCACGACTACCTCGCGCGGCGCACCGGCGTCGCGGCCGCCGACGCGCGCGTGCAGGCCGCCGCGCACGACCTGGCATCGGACGCGTCCGGCGCCGCGGACCGCTACGCCGACGCGTTCGAGGCGTGGCTCGCGCTCGGCGGCGCCGACCTGGAGCAGCGCGCGGAGACGGTCCTGCGCGACCTCGGGCTGGATCCCGCCCTGCTCGACCTCGAGACGGTGGCGCTCTCCGGCGGCCAGGCCGCGCGCGCGTCCCTGGCCGCGATCCTGCTCTCCCGCTTCGACGTCCTGCTGCTCGACGAGCCGACCAACGACCTCGACTTCGACGGCCTGGAGCGGCTGGAGCGGTTCGTCGCCGAGCGCCCCGGCGGCGCCGTGATCGTCTCCCACGACCGCGCCTTCCTCCAGCGCACGGTCACGCGGGTCCTGGAGCTCGACGAGGTCGCCCACACCGCGTCGGAGTACGGCGGCGGCTGGGCCGGCTACCTCGAGCTGCGCGCGACCGCCGCCCGCCACGCCGAGGACCGCTACACGACCTACTCCGCGGAGCGCGGCCGCCTCGCCGACCGCGCCCGCCGCCAGCGCCAGTGGTCGGAGACCGGCGTGCGCAAGGCCAAGTCCTCCGGCGCCGACGAGCCCGACAAGTCCGTTCGCGCCCACCGGGCCGAGCGCTCCGAGAAGCAGGCGGGGAAGGTCCGGGCGACGGAGAAGGCGATCCAGCGGCTCGAGACCGTGGAGAAGCCGTGGCGGCGCTGGGAGCTGCAGCTCCGCTTCGGCGGCGGCGAGCGCTCGGGCGACGTGACCGCGCGCCTGGACCGCGCGCTGCTGCGCCGTGGCAGCTTCGTGCTCGGGCCGCTCGACCTCGAGCTGGCCTGGGGCGAGCGCGTCGCGCTCGTCGGCGCGAACGGCAGCGGGAAGACGACGCTGGTCGACGGGCTCATCGGCCGGCTGCCGCTCGCCGCGGGCACGCGCTGGGTCGGCCCCGGCGTCCGCATCGGCATGCTCGACCAGGCGCGCCTCGGCTTCGACGGCGCCGGCGCCCTGCTCGACGCCTTCGTCCACCAGAGCGGGATGACGCAGCAGGACGCACGCTCGCTGCTGGCCAAGTTCGGCTTGGAGCGCGACGCGGTGGCGCGTCCGGCGCACAGCCTCTCCCCCGGCGAGCGCACGCGCGCGAGCCTCGCGCTGCTGATGGCGTCCGGCGCGAACTGGCTCGTGCTCGACGAGCCGACGAACCACCTCGACCTCCCGGCGATCGAGCAGCTCGAGACCGCGCTGGACGCCTACGACGGGACCCTGCTGCTCGTGACCCACGACCGCGAACTGCTCGAGGCCGTCGCGCTGGACCGCACGATCGAGCTCGGCGCGGCGGGCTAGCCCGGACTCACTCGCTGAAGCCGGAGCGCGCGATGAAGTCGCAGAAGTTCGGCCGCACGTACCCCGGGACCTTGGCCTCGAGGATGTCGACGTTCATCGTGCCGAACGCGGTGTCGGGCTTGGAGCGCATGCCGTCGGCGAACGCATCGACGATGCCGGCCTTGAAGCCCGTGCGCGGATGGGCGGCGACGACGGCGTCGCGGGCCATCGCCGGCACGTCGTCGAAGCCCTTGCCGAGCACGTCGAGATCGACGCCGGCGGTCACCAGCGCGACCTCGGGCTGCTTGTAGCGCGGGATCTCCGGCGTCGTGTGGAGCGCGATCGCCTCCCACACCGTCATCACCGCCTCCTCCGGGAGACCGTGCCGCTCGAGGAACCGCCGCGCCGCGTTGGCGCCGTCGATCTCGAACCGCTCGTCCTCGCTCCGGTGGCCCTCGACGAGCCCGACGTCGTGGAACATCGCCCCCACGTAGAGCAGCTCGGGGTCGAAGTCGAGGCCGCGCCGGGCGCCGAGCAGCGAGCCCCACAGGAACACGCGCCGCGAGTGGTCGAAGAGCAGCTGCGTCTCGGTGTCGCGCACGAACTGCGTGGCGTCGTCCGCGAGCCGGCTGTCCGGGATCTCGATCCCCGCGATGGTCGCCGTGGTCTTCATGGCCGAGGACGCTAGATCCGGCGGCCGGCACCGGCAGCTGGACGCTCGGACGGACGAGGCTGGTGCTTGCGTCGCGCGTCCGGCGACCAGCCGCCGCCGGCAGGAGGGCCAGGTTCGCCGCCGGGACGACCGGGCTAGCGCTCGACGTGGATGGTCCGCTCGGTCGTGATCGGCGCCAGCGACGCGTCGTCGGTGTACTCGCGCATCGAGTCGACCGTGACGGTGACCTGCACATCGCCCTTCCGCAGGCCGGTGACCTCACGGGTGACCGGGTCGAGGATCGCGACCTTGCCGGCCTTGCGGGCGGCGTGGAACGCGGCCCGGCCGGAGCCGATCGCGAGCGAGCGCGACCCGCCCCAGTGGATCGACATCGGGTACGCCAGGGGCACCCTCCGGGTGCCGTTCTGGTTGATCCCCGACGGCTGGAGGATCGAGCCGCTGAGCGGGGCCGATGCGTCGACCTCGATGCTCTGGGGAGCGTTGAGCTCGATCGATGCGGCGAACGCCCGCACGTCGGCGGTCAGCCACTGCTTGGCGGGTCCGGCGTCGGAGTCGACGCTCCACTTCAGCCAGCCGGTGAAGCCGCCGCGGTCGGGCGTCCCGTACGGCGCCTTGCCCGACGACGGGAGCACCGTGTACGGCACGCCCTCCTCGCGGTGCACGTCCACGATCTGCGCGTGCGAGCCGGTCATGGCGACGGCCTTGCCGCTCTGCGCGCGGAAGTCGGAGAGGAGCTTCTCGATGAGCTGGACCTCCGTCCGGTCGGTGAGCTGGCTGGCCTTCGTCTCGGCCGGGTCGTCGACCGGGTGGTGCGCGAAGACCAGGACGTTCTCGATCGAGTCGTCGGCCTTCGCGGACTCCAGCGCCTGCTCGAGCAGCGCGAGCTGGCCGAAGTCCGAGAGCCGCAGCGAGCCGAGCGCGCTGTTGAGCAGGATGAACCGCGTGCCCTTGTGGTCGAACGTGCGGTACGCCTGGCCGAACTCGGCCTTCCAGGCGTCGAGCGTGCCCTGACCGCTCACCGCGTACGCCTCGTGGTTGCCCGGCACGTAGTAGCAGGGCACCTTGCCGCCCCGTGAGGTCGGCGTGTGGTCCTCCGGCAGCTCCTGACCGGCGGGGATGATGTCGCAGCCCCCCGCCTCGAGGGTCTGGCGGGCGAGCGTCAGGTCCGCCGGCGCACCGAGGTCGGTGATGTCGCCGTTGAGCACGACGAGGTCGGGCTTCTGCTGCCGGATCCGCTTCAGCGCGGCGACGCCGACCTTGGCGAGCGTCGGGTCGGCCGCGGTGAACTGGATGTCCGACAGCGTCGCGTACGTCCAGTCCTCCTTGCCGTTCGTCCGCCCGTCGGGGGAGATGAGCCCGTCCGCGCGCAGCGGCTCCTCCGCGGGCAGCTCGACGTCCGGCGCGCTGTCGATGTCGATCCGGTCGAGGACGATCGCGCCGTCGCGCTGACGGGACGTGTTCGTCTCGATCACCTGGAACTGCGAGAGCGCGATCGGGAACTTCGTGGCGCTCGGCAGCGTCCAGACGACGTCGTTCCAGCCGGCCTTGACGCCGCCGATCAGCTGCGTCTTGCTCGCGCCGTCGGCGTCGATCCAGGTCATGTTCGAGTACTCGGTGGCACCGTCGGACCACACGCGCCAGTGGACGCGCAGCGGCTGGCCGGGCAGCGCGATGCGCGTATTGGCCGGGGACTTCGTCACGCCCATGTTGCGGGCCTTCTTGTAGTCCAGGCGCAGCCCCTCCGGCGCGATCGACAGCGTCTTGGAGGTGCCGGCGGTGCCGTTGGTGATCCAGCGCTTGTCCTCGTCGGGGTTGTCGAACTCGTAGACGGTCGTGGTCTCGACGCCGACCGTCACGGGCAGCTTGACCGTCTGATCGCCCGCGGTGACCGTGACCAGCGTGCCGCCGTTGGCGACCGGCGAGATCCTCAAAGCATCGCCGGCCGGCTGGATCTTCACGATCGCGGGGTCGTAGCCGAGCTCCAGATCGGCGGCCTCGACCGGGGCGGTGAAGCCCTGGGCGTCGCGGCCGAGGACCGTGAGCGTCGTCGCGGCGCTCGTCGGCTCGGGGATCGAGAGCCGCTTGCTCGACAGCTCGAGGGTGCGGAGCCTGCCGAGGACGCGCACGTCGGTGTCCGTGCGCGCCTTGCCGGACTTCGTGCGGACGCGGACCGTCCGATTCCCGTCGTCGGGCGCCGCGAACACGCCGCCGTCGACGGAGCCGGCCTTCGCCTTCCACTTGACGTCGCCGCGATCCAGGCCGATCGGCGTCTGGTGATCGTCGATCGCCGACACGCTCAGGGTCCGGTGCATCCCCGGGAAGACCCTGGCGTCGCCGCTGCCGGGGGTGACGACGAGGTCCTCGACCTTGCCGTTGCCGGGCGCCACGAACACGCCGACGCCGTTCGGGTCCGAGCGCTCGAAGCCGTCGGACGGGACGTTGCGGAGCGTGGCGAGGGGCGAGCCGAGGCCGCGGGCGACCATCGTCGTCGAGCCGCCGCCGTCGAGGTTGACCGCGGTCTCGGCCCCGAGGTCGTCGAGCATCCTGGCGACCTGCGGCAGCGTCGAGCCGCCCTGGCCGGTGCCGCCCGGACCGTCGACGGTGAGCAGGATCATCGTCCGCCCGCCGTCCTTGAAGCCGATCGCGGTGCGCGGCGCAGGCGAGTTGCCGGAGGCGCCGGCGCCGGACTCGCTGTCGGGCACGGCCGCGCCGTCGCGGACGAGCTGCGCGTCGGTGCCGACCGCGAACCGGAGGCGGTCCTCCATGGCGGGGCTCACGGCGTAGGAGATCGCGACCGCGTCGCCCACCGCGAGCGTGCGCAACGCGGTGGCGCCGGCCTCACGGCCGACGAGCGCGGTGGTGCCCTCCGGGAGCGTGCCGGCGGCCGGCGGCTGCGCGGCACGCGTCACCTCGCCGTTCGCGACCCACACCTCGGCGGAGTTCGCGACGTTGCCCGCGCCACCGACCTGCGTCTGGCGGTCGTAGGCGCCCCAGTCGCTCGTGTACGCGCCGATCCCGCCGGCGCCGATGCCGACCTGGTTGTAGCCGACGATCGGATGGTCGAGGCCGAGGAACGTCGCCTTCGCGGAGAGGGCGAGGTTCATCAGCGTGCCGATGCCCGACTCGGTGACGCCGATCGACTGGCCGCGATTCCGGGTGCCGCTCTTGCGCAACTGCCCCCCCGCGAACTCGAAGCCGAGCGACGCGCCGGAGTTGCCGATGTCGAAGAAGTCGCCGTTGACGCCGGCGACGGCCCCGGCCTTGTTGGCCTGCGCCGTCAGCGACGAGCCCTGGGCCACCTTGTCCGCGTGCAGGAGGTCGGACGTGACCGCCGGGTTGGCCAGGTCCGCGGTGAGGATCTGGCGGTCGACCCAGCCGCTCTCGGCCAGGTACTTCTCGTGCCTGAGCTCGACGCCCGGGCCGAGCGGCTCCCGCTCGTCGACGAGCGACAGCGGCTGGGCGGCATGCGCTGCGGCGGGCAGTGCGACGACGACGGCGGCGGCCGCGGCGAGCGACGCACGCCGGCGATGCACACGCTTGAGACTTGCGAGCACGGAGCTCCTGTGATCGGTACGGACGGTCAGACGGCTCGCCGCGAACAGTCGCCCACCGCCGCCCGCGCGCTGTTACGGGGTCATATCCGAGGTGAGAAGAAGCTGTGAACCCACATCGGGACGCCTGACCGGCGCCATGCGAGATTCACGTTCCACGGCGGTGAGTCGAGTACCTGGGGCATGGAGCTCGATCGTCGACTCGCCCGCGAGATCGCGCCGTTCGGCGCGATCGCGCTGCTCGGCTTCGCGGTCGTCCCGATTCACAACCACGTCGACTGGACCGGCTACGCGAACGCGGCGGCTATGGCGGTCGCCGTCGTCTGCCTGGCTGTGCTCGCGCCCTGGCGGAAGCTGCCGCGAGCGGTGCACATCGTCCCGTCGCTGCTGTTCCTCGTTGCCGTGGCGCTGCTGCGCGACGCGAGCGGCGGCGCCGTGTCCGGCGTCGGCGCGCTCGCGCTGGTGCCGGTGTTCTGGCTCGCTCTGCACGGCAGCCGCGTCCAGCTCCTGGTCATGGTCACCAGCGTCGGCGCGTTCTTCATCGCCCCCTTCCTGATCATGGGCGGCGCCGCGTATCCGAGCGGCAGCTGGCGCACCGCCGTCGTGTTCGCCGCCGCCTCGGCGACCATCGGGATCGCCGTGCAGAACCTCGTCGCGCGCGTGCGCAGCCACGCCGACGCGCTCGCCGTCCGCGAACGCGACCTGGAGGCGATGGCCGACCTCTCGCGCTCGCTCTCCGGGACCGCCGACGCCCGCGAACGCATCTGCGCCGCCGCCTGCGACCTGAGCGGCGCGCACTTCGCCGTGCTGCTGGAAGCGCGCAGCGACGGGACGCTGGCCTCGACCGCCGGAGCGGGACTCGCCCTTCCCCCGCTGACCTTCACGCCGAGCAGCGGCCCGTCGTGGGCGCTGGCCGCCTTCTGCTCGCGGGCAGGGCTGTTCGTCTCCGATCCTGGGGCGCACCCGGACAGCGACCGCGCCGTGTTCGAGGCGACGGAGCGACCGGCGGCCATCCTGTTCGAGCCGGTGCATCGCGGCGAGGAGGCGGTGGGCGTGCTCGTCGTCGGCTGGCGGCAGCCGCCGTCCGACCAGCGCCGCATGACCGGGCTCGTCCGCCTGCTCGCGTCCGAGGCGGCGTTCGTGATCGAGCGCGCCGATCTGCTCGGACGGCTCACCGAGATCGCCCTGACCGACGCGTTGACCGGCCTGCCGAACCGCCGCGCATGGGATCACCGCATGGAGCAGGCGACCCGCGACGCGGAGCCGCTCTGCGTCGCGATCCTCGACATCGACCGCTTCAAGGCGTTCAACGATGACCACGGGCACCAGGCCGGCGACCGCCTGCTCAAGGAGGCGGCCGCGGCTTGGCGTGCCCAGTTGCGCCCGAGCGACATGGTCGCGCGGTACGGAGGCGAGGAGTTCGTCGTCCTGCTGCACAGGCTCGATCTCGAAGCCGCCCGTCGGGTCGTCGACCGGCTGCGTGCCGCGACGCCGTCCGGGCAGACGTGCTCGGCGGGGGTCGCGCGCCGCGAGGACGGCGAAGCGGCCGCAGCGCCCCTCGGTCGCGCCGACGAGGCGCTCTACGAGGCGAAGCGAGCCGGGCGGAACCGCTCGCTGATCGCAGACCTCGGTGTGTCACCTCCTCGTTGACGTCGCCTGGTCGAGATCACTTCGGCGCCTGCCATGCCTCCTGCGTCTGCGGGTTGGAGTGGCTCCACGTCCTGGCCTTGGCCGTCACGCGGCCGAGCGCCCCGGTGAGGCGGTAGACGTCGACGCCGCGGTTGGCCGTCGTGCCGCGGCGGTTCAGCCCGCTGTTGGAGAAGATGCGGCCGTTGTACCAGTACGACGACCACTCGTCCGCCCTGCCCGTGCCGTCTTCGAGGTCGGAGTAGGCGACCTCGCGGATGTTCGACGTGTCGGTGAAGTCGACCACCGACACGCCCCCCTGGTAGTAGGAGACGCTCATCAGCTTGCGGCCCTTGATCGGGATCACGGTCGCGTTGTGCGAGACGCAGACCTCCGACCCCTGGTTGCGTGGGATGGTGTAGCGGCCCTTCAACGGCGGCGCCGGGTCACCCGGCTCGACCATGTCGTAGAAGTAGTAGAAGCCGTCCTTGGAGGCGTCGCCGAAGCAGTGCGCCGAGCCGCCGCCGCCGGTCTCGTCCATGATCGCGAACGTCTTCCCGTCCCAGCTGACGACGCCCGAGTGGATGAACTCGAACTGATCCGCCACCGACGGGCTGTAGATGTGCGTGTGCCGTCCGTCGACGTTCGACGTCGGGTTCCACGGGTCCGAGATGTCCCACAGCTGCGCGTCGCCCGCGCACGACGCGAGCGCGGTCTTGCGCGCCATGAAGAACTGGAAGTCGTGGCACGCCTGGAAGCCGCGGTTGAACGCGGTGTCGTCGCTCAGCGCCTGCTCCTTGAGGTCGGACCGGAACTGCCCGCCCGGCGCGGAGACCTTGATGATGGAGAACTTCTTGTGCGGGATGTCGCACGAGCGGTAGTCGGCGTTCGGCGGCGTCGAGCCGGGCGGCGTGATGTTCGGGCCCAGCGGATACGAGGCCACGTAGATGTACGCCTGCTGGCCGTCGGGGATGATCGAGTGCGTGTGCGATCCGCACGCCGTCTGGATCATGTCGATGAACTGCGGGTTGGCCGGGTCGGTGACGTCGAAGACGCGGACGCCCTCGTAGCCGACGCGGCCGCCGTTGACGCTCGGCGCGTCCGCGCTCGAGCAGTCCTCGGCGGTCTGCGCCGTATCGATCGACTGGAACAGGAACCGCTTGCCGCCCATCTCATGGACGGAGACGTCGTTCTGCGGTCCGTTGCAGGCCTTGTCGACGACCGTCCTCGGCTGGTCGGACGAGACGTCGAGGATCCTGAAGCCGCCGTAGTTCCCGGCGTAGGCGAGATCGCCCCAGAACGCCAGGTCGGAGTTCGTCGTGCCGTCCTTGTCGGCGTTGCCGACGAGCGACATGCCGCCGGCGCCGGCGGCGGCCGCCGTCGCGCCGGCCGGCGCCGCGGCCGTCGACGGCTCGGCCATGAGCCACTTCTGCTCGGACACCTTGTCGGTCCACGGCACGTAGATCTCTCCGAGCTCATGCGGGTGCGCCGATGCGAGTGTCGGCACGATCGCGCATGCGATGAGCGCCATGCAGAGCGCGGCGCTGCGCTTGGACATGTCCCCTCCCTGTTGGGATGTGGAGGCCCGCCGGCACCCCAGCGGGCCGTCTTGTCTGATGCCTTCACGAGGCCCCGTTCAGCGCAGGACGAAATCCTGTGTCTGCGGGTTGGAGTGCGGCAGCTTCCGCGCGCCGGCGCGCGCCTTGTCCGCGAGCAGCATCACGTCCACTCCGCGGCCGCCGTCGTTGGTGTAGACGTGGCCGTTGTACCAGTACGCCGACCACGTGTTGGCCCCGTGCGGGTCGTGGTGGCCGACCTCGACCGGGTTCGACGGGTCGGTGAAGTCCAGGACGGTCGTCCCGGCCGCGTACGCCGACGACACGAGCACGTTGCGGCCGGGGATCGGCAGCGTGTTGAAGTTGTGCATCGTGCAGTTGGCGATGCCCTGGAAGCGCGGCACCTTCCAATGGCTCAGCGGCGTCTCGACGGTGGTCTCGTCGATCGTGTCGAGGCTCGCGACGTCGTAGAACCAGAGCGCGCCGAGCGTGTCGGGATCCTGGCCCTCGCGGCAGCGAGGCTGCGTGCCGCCGCCGGCCTCGTCGCCGAAGACCACGGTCCGGCCATCCCACGAGAACGTCGCCGAGTGGAAGAACTCGACGCTCGGGTTGTGCACGCGCGCGATCGTGCGCGGGTGGGCCTTGTCGGAGATGTCCCAGATCTGCCCCTCGCCCATGCACGCGGACGCCGCCCGCTGGATCGCCATGAAGACGGAGATGTCGTGGCAGCCGTTCCAGCCGTTCGCGTACTGCTTCTGCGGGAACCGCGGCTCGCTCACGACGCTTGCGCTCGCGGGATCGTCCAGCGGCACCTCGACGACGGAGATCTTGTTGTGCCGCTCGCCGCTCGTGTCGACGCGCAGGCACGCGTTCCCGTACTCCGACTCGGGCAGCTCCGACGCCGTGTAGGACGCGACGTAGAGCAGCACGCGGCCGTTCTCTGCGTCGGGCACGAGCGTGTGGGTGTGCGAGCCGCAGTCGGTCGGCACGCCCGCGATCAGCTCGGGCTCGCGCGGGTTGGAGACGTCGAAGATGCGCATGCCCTCGAAGCCGGGCCGCGGCGGCGTCGTCCCGGGCGGCGTCGCGACGGTGGAGTCGCAGGCCGGGCTGGTGCGCGGCGTCTCGACGGAGACGAACAGCAGGTCTCGCCAGACCGAGACGTCGTGCTGGGAGCCCGCGCATGCGAAGTCGACCAGCTGCTTCGGGTTCCCGGGAGCCGAGGCGTCGATGATCTGGAAGCCGTCGTAGTGACCGGCGTAGACCCGGTCGCCCCAGAATGCGAGATCGGAGTTGCGATAGGTCGAGTCGGCGCGCGTGCGCGGCACGCTCCCGATCAGCTTCAGGTTCTTGGTCTGACTTTCCGGACTGGGCGTGTACCACCCTGGATGGTGCGCCCCGTCGCCGAGCAGCCACTCCGTCCCGGACTGGCTCTCGTGCGCGCTCGCGGGCGCAGCGAGCGCGAGCACGGTTGCTACGAGCATCGTCAGACGCGCAGTTCTCATGTGTTCCCCCCGGAACGGAATTCCCCCTGCCAGCCGTCGCTACCCGGCCCCGCGAGACTACGCCCCGGTTCCGGCTACGTCAACGACATGTTGTAGTTTGCCCAGATGGCCGGGGGGCATATCGTCGAATTGGTCGGCGTGCGCAAGACGTTCGGGGACCAGCTCGTCCTGAACGCCGTCGATCTGCGGATCGAACGCGGGGAGGCGATCGTGGTCGCCGGCCCATCGGGCTCGGGCAAGTCCACGATGCTGCGCTGCATCAACGGACTGGAGGCGATCGACGCCGGGTCGATCACGTTCGACGGCGAGCGGATCGACACCTCCGGCCGCGGGTTGGCGAGGCTGCGCACGCAGATCGGGATGGTGTTCCAGCAGTTCAACCTCTTCCCGCACATGACGGTCGAGCGCAACATCACGCTCGCTCCCGTCAAGGCGAAGGGCGTCCCCGAACGGCAGGCGAAGGAGAGGGCGCGGGAGCTGCTCGAACGGGTCGGGATCCCGGAGAAGGCCGCCGCCTACCCGGCCGACCTGTCCGGCGGCCAACAGCAGCGCGTCGCGATCGCCCGCGCGCTGGCCATGGAGCCCGCGGTGATGCTGTTCGACGAGCCGACGTCGGCGCTGGACCCGGAGATGATCCGCGAGGTCCTCGACGTGATGCGCGACCTCGCGCGCTCCGGTCTGACGATGGTCGTCGTGACGCACGAGATGGGGTTCGCGCGCGAGGTGTGCGACCGGCTCGTGTTCCTCGACGAGGGCGAGATCGTCGAGGAAGGGCCGCCGGAGGAGTTCTTCACGTCCGCGCGGAGCGAGCGGGCCAAGGAGTTCGTGGACAAGATCATCCACCACTAGCAGGGGGTACAGATGATGAGGGATCGATGGCGCCTGATGGTGACGGCGCTCATGCTCGCGCTGGCGCTGGGCGTGGCGAGCTGCGGCGGCGACGACGAGGAGGAACCCGCCGCCGGCGGCGGGACGACGACGGAGCAGCCCGCCGGCGGGACGGCGGCGGCGGAGGAGTTCCCCGCAGCCACCACGATGGGCAAGATCCAGGCGAAGGGGGAGATCGCGATCGGCGTGAAGTACGACGTCCCGCCGTTCGGCTTCAAGAACACCCAGAACGGCGAGATAGAGGGCTTCGACGTCGAGCTCGGCAAGGCCGTCGCGGACAAGCTGGGGGTGAAGCCCAAGATCGTCGAGGCCATCTCCGACAACCGCATCCCGTTCATCCAGGACGGCACCGTGGACCTGATCCTGTCGACGATGACGATCAACGCCGAGCGCGCCCAGGAGATCGGCTTCACCGACCCATACTTCATCGCCAAGGGCCGGATCCTGGTGCCGGAGGACTCCGACATCACCGGCATCGACGACCTCGCCGGCCGCAAGGTCTGCACGGCGCTCGGCTCGACCTACGAGGAGACGCTCGAGACGCAGGCGCCGAAGGCGGACCTGCGGCTCGTGGACGCCTACTCGGAGTGCCTCGAGCTGCTGCAGAACGGCGCCATCGACGCGATCTCGACCGACGACGTGATCCTCACCGGCATGATCATCCAGGACAAGACGCTGAAGCTGGTCGGCGACCAGCTGACGCAGGAGCCCTACGGCGCGGGCATC
>DATHJG010000818.1:0-7516 GCA_035489875.1 Solirubrobacteraceae bacterium
GCCCGATCGGCGCGCACGGGACGGCGATCATGCTCGCGCGCGGCGAGCTCGGCCTGGACGCCGACGTCGAGTCCGACACGCGCTCGCTGTGGCCGGCCGCCGACGCGCTGCTCGAGGCGGCGAGGTCGTCGCTGCACGCGCTGCGCGACGCGACGCGCGGCGGCGTCGCCTCGGTGCTGAACGAGCTCGCACGGGCCGCGGGCGTCGCGATCGTCGTGCGCGAGGGGGACGTGCCCGTCGACCCGGCGGTCGCCGGCGCGGCGGAGATCCTCGGGATCGACCCGATGTACGTGGCGAACGAGGGCAAGCTCGTGGCGTTCGTCGCCCCGGAGCAGGCCGACGCGGCGCTGGCCGCGCTGCGCGCCGTGGCGGGCTGCGAACGCGCCGCGGAGATCGGCGAGGTGAAGACGGACCCGCCAGGGATGGTGCTGGTGAAGACGGCGTTCGGCGGTCGACGGGTGATGGACCAGCTCGTCGGCGACCCGCTGCCGCGGATCTGCTGAGAAGGGAGCGCAAGTGGCTGCAATCGAGTTCGTCCCCAACCAGGCCAAGACGGAGGGGATCACCGCGCACGTGATCTGGCTTACGACCGGCCTCAGCTGCGAGGGCGACAGCGTGGCGATGACCGGCGCGACGAACCCGAGCCTCGAGGACATCATCACCGGCGCGATCCCCGGCATGCCGCGCGTCGTCGTGCACAACACGGTGCTCGCCGTCGAGTCCGGCGAGGAGTTCATGCAGGCCTGGTACGACGCCGAGGCCGGCAAGCTCGACCCGTTCGTGCTCGTGCTCGAGGGCTCCGTGCCGAACGAGGGCATCAACGGCGACGGCTACTGGACCGGCATGGGCGTCAACCCGTCCAACGGGCAGCCGGTCACCACCAACGAGTGGATCGACCGGCTCGCGCCGAAGGCGGCGGCGGTCGTCGCCGTCGGCACGTGCGCCACCTACGGCGGCATCCCGGCGATGAAGAACAACCCGACGGGCGCGATGGGGCTGCCCGACTACCTCGGCTGGAAGTGGCGCTCCAAGGCCGGCCTGCCGATCGTCTGCATCCCCGGCTGTCCCGCCCAGCCAGACAACACCACCGAGACGCTGCTCTACCTGGCGATGCACCTGGCCGGCCGCGCCCCGGCGCCCGAACTCGACGAGGCGCTGCGGCCGAAGTGGCTGTTCGGCCGCACCGTGCGCGAGGGCTGCAACCGCGCCGGCTTCGCCGAGCAGGGCGACTTCGCGACCGAATACGGCTCCGACCACCGCTGCCTGGTCAAGCTCGGCTGCAAGGGGCCGGTGGTCAAATGCAACGTCCCGGTTCGCGGCTGGCAGAGCGGGGTCGGCGGCTGCCCGAACGTGGGGGGGATCTGCATGGCCTGCACGATGCCCGGCTTCCCCGACAAGTACATGCCGTTCATGGACGAGGCGACGAACGCGAAGCTCTCGAGCAACCTCGCGCGGTTCACCTACGGCCCGATCCTCCGCTGGGGCCGCAAGCAGTCGATCAAGCGCGTCTACGACAAGGAGCCGGAGTGGCGCCACAACCGGGCGGAGCTGACCACCGGCTACGCCAAGCGCTGGTGATCCCGAGCCCCTCCGACCGAAGGAACCGACATGGCCACAGCAGAGACGCCCGTCCAGAAGAAGATCGCGGTCAAGGAGATGTCGTGGGACCCGGTGACCCGGATCGTCGGCAGCCTGGGCATCCACACCGAGATCGACTTCGCCAACCAGCAGGTCCTCAAGGCCTACAGCACGTCGATGGTGTTCCGCGGGTTCGACATCTTCATGAAGGGGATCGATCCTCGCGACGCGCACTTCATCACCAGCCGCATCTGCGGGATCTGCGGCGACAACCACTGCACGTGCTCGTGCCTCAACCAGAACATGGCCTACGGCGTCAAGCCACCGCCGCTCGGCGACTACGCGTTCAACCTCGCCGAGTCGGCGGACTTCATGTTCGACCACGCGATCTACAACGACTGCATGGCGAACGTGGACTACTCCGAGCAGGTGGTGAAGGAGACGAACCCCGGGCTGCTCAAGCGCGCGGAGGAGACGTCGGCGCCGCATTCCGACATCCACGGCTACAAGACGATCGCCGACATCATGCGGGCGCTGAACGCGTTCACCGGCAGCTTCTACCTGGAGACGCTCCAGGTGGCCCGCTACACGCGCGAGATGTACTGCCTGTTCGGCGGGCGCCACACGCACCCGTCGACGATCATGCCCGGCGGCTGCAGCGCCGACATCACGCACCAGACGCTGACGGACTACTACGTGCGGCTGATGCGCTACATCGACTACTGCAAGCGCACGGTCCCGATGCACGACGACCTCTACGACTTCTTCTACGAGGCGCTGCCCGGGTACGAGCAGGTCGGCTACCGCGACGCGGACCTCATCTGCTGGGGCGCGTTCGACGACCCCAACCACGTCGACTACTCCTACCGGAACATGACGGAGTGGGGCCGGCACCGGTTCGTCACGCCGGGCCTGGTGTTCAAGGGCGAGCTCATCACCACCGACCTCGTCGAGATCAACCTGGCGATCCGGATCCTGCTCGGCTCCTCGTACTTCGACGACTGGACCAACGAGGAGACGTTCGTCCGGCAGGACCCGCTGGGCAACCCGGTGGACAAGCGTCACCCGTGGAACAAGGTGACGCTGCCCAAGCCGCAGGCGCGCGACTGGGCCGAGAAGTACTCGTGGGTCGCCTCGCCGCGCATGTTCGACGCGCGCAACGACAGCTTCGTCGCCAACGACACCGGCGGCGGCCCGTTCGCGCGCCAGTGGGTGACGGCCAAGGCCGGCCTCGTCGACATCGGCTACCTCAAGGCGACCGGCGAGAGCCTCCAGATGGTGCTGCCCAAGACGGGCTTCATGCCGGAGATGGAGCTCGAGTGGAAGATCCCGCAGTGGTCGAACGCGATCGAGCGCCAACGCGCGCGCAGCTACCACCAGGCCTACTCGGCGCTGGTCGCGATCTACAACCTCGAGCAGGCGCTCAAGGAGGTCCGGGCCGGGCGGACGAAGTCGTGGAACGACTTCAAGGTGCCCGAGTCGGCGGTCAGCGTCGGCTTCCACGAGGCGGCCCGCGGCGTGCTCTCCCACCACATGGTCATCCGCGAGGGCAAGATCGCCAACTACCAGCCCTACCCGCCCACGCCGTGGAACGGGAACCCCCGCGACGTCCACGGGACGCCGGGACCCTACGAGGACGCGGTGCAGAACACCCCGATCTTCGAGGAGAACGGCCCGGACAAGTTCAAGGGGATCGACATCATGCGGGCGGTCCACTCGTTCGACCCGTGCCTCCCGTGCGGGGTGCACATGTACGGCAAGGGCAAGGTCCGCAAGGTCGTCCACACGCCGACCGGGATGTGCTGATCGACGGGAGACGCTGAGATGGCGATCGAATCCCCCGAGGCGCTGATGGAGCGCGTCCAGGCGCTCACGGCGCAGCTGGACGAGGTACAGGACTTCCAGGCCCGCGCGGTCGCGGAGGAGCTGGTCGCCTCGATCGTCCAGCTCTACGGCGCCGGGCTCGAGCGCATCTTCGACGCGCTCGGGCAGGACGAGGCGAGCGCCGCGCAGGTACGCGACCTGCTCGTCGAGGACGGCGTGGTCGCGAGCCTGATGCTGATCCACGGCCTGTACCCGGTGGACCTCGAGACCCGCGTGCACGAGGCGCTCGACAGCGTGCGTCCCTACATGGAGTCGCACGGCGGCGACGTGGAGCTGGTCGGCATCGAGGAGGGCGTGGCGCGGCTGCGGCTCGTCGGTCACTGCCGGGGCTGCCCGGCCTCGGAGGCGACGCTGGAGCTCGCGATCAAGACGGCGCTGGAGGAGGCCGCCCCCGACCTGGACGGACTGGAGGTCGAGGGCGTGACCGAGCTCGCGCCCGCGACCGGCGGCTTCGAGCTGCCGGTCGCGCACGCCGGCGGCACCCCGAACGGCAATGGCAACGGCACCGGGGCGCCGCCGGCGTGGACCGAGCTTGAGGGCGACGCGCCGGCGGCCGGCTGCACCGTCCCGATGACCGCCGCCGGGGCCGACCTCCTCCTGGCGAACGTCGGCGGCACGCTGCTGGCGTATCGCAACGCGTGCGGGTCGTGCGGGGCGCGGCTCGACGGCGCGCCGATGACCCCCGGCGGGACGCTCACGTGCCCGTCGTGCGAGCGGCGCTTCGAGCTGCGCCACGCGGGCCGCTCGCCCGACGACGAGCAGCGGCAGATCGCGCCGGTGCCGCTGCTGCGCGGCGGGGGCGCGGTCCGGGTGGCGATCGCCTGATGGCCGGCCCGCAGCCGTCGCTCGTCGCCGGCCTCAAGCGCTACGCGCGCGTGCCGCCGCAGGCCCAGCCGCGGGCCGCGGTCGACGGCGGCCGCTGCGAGCTGTGCCCGATCTCCCTGGCCACCGACCACAAGCACCTGCTCGACCTCGACGAGCGCCGGATCGTCTGCGTCTGCCCCACGTGCTGGTCGATGCGCTCGGGCGACGCGCGCTACCGGCCGACCGGCTCGCGCACCGTGTGGCTCGAGGGGCTCGACCTGTCCGACGAGCTGTGGGCGGCGTTCCAGATCCCGATCGGCCTCGCGTTCTTCCTGCGCTCCTCGGCGACGGGGCAGGTCGTCGGCCTCTATCCGAGCCCCGCGGGGGCGACCGAGTGCGAGCTCGACCTCGACGCCTGGGACCGGCTCGTCGCCGCGAACCCGGTGCTCGAGGACCTCGATCCCGACGCCGAGGCGCTGATCGTCAACCGGATGGCCGAGCCGCACGTCCACGCGATCGCGCCGCTCGACGACTGCTACCGGCTCGTCGGGATCATCAAGGCGACCTGGGAGGGCATCACCGGCGGCGCGGAGATGGAGTCGGCCGTGCAGCGCTACTTCGACGGGCTGCGCGCCGCGGCCAGCGTGCGATGACCGAGCCCGCGCCGATCGCGAACGGCCGCGCCGCGCCGACGGCGCTCGAGTTCACGGTCCTCGGCGCCGAGCCGATCGAGTACTCGGCCACGCCCGGCGTGCGCTTCCACCTGCACCTCACCGAGCCGGCGGGCCGCGAGGTGTACACGATCGCGCTCTCCACGCAGCTCACGATCGACCCCGTCCGGCGGGCGTACGACGACGCCACCCGCGCACGGCTCGTCGAGCTGTTCGGCGCGCCGGAGCGCTGGGGCGCGACGACGCACTCGTTCCAGTGGGCGCGCGTCGAGTCGCTCGTGCCCACGTTCACCGGCTCGACCGCCTTCACGCTCGAGGTGCCGTGCTCCTACGACCTCGAGGTCGCCTCGGCCAAGTACTTCCACGGCCTGCCCGGCGGCGAGGTCCCGCTCACGTTCCACTTCAACGGGACGGTGCTGTACCGCGGCGACGAGGACCGGCTGCAGGTCGTGCTCGTGCCCTGGAGCTGCTCGTCGCGCTGGAGCATGCCGGTCGCGGTGTGGAAGCGCACGATCGCCGCGCACTACCCGGGCGGCGGCTGGGTGCGGCTCCAGGAGGAGACGCTGCAGGAGCTGTCGCAGCACCGGGCCGATCGCGGGCTGCACTCGCTCGACGACGCGGTGCGTGAGCTGCTGCACGGGGGCGAGCGCGGATGAGCGGGCTCGTCGACCCCACCGTCGAGCGCATGCTCTCCACGCTCCTGTACGAGGGCTACGCGCTCTACCCGTACACGCCCGGCGCGACCAAGAACGCCACGCCGACGCCGTTCGGGATCGTCTACCCGCCCGCCTACGCGGCGGGCGGCGGCCACACGTTCTCGCGCGCGCGCATGCAGCTCGTGCTGGAGCCGGCCGCGCCCGATGCCACGGTGGCGGGCGCCGTCGCGTTCCTCGAGCCCAGCGGCGAGCGCCACCAGGGCGTCGCCCGGCGGATCGAGCTCGGGCCGCTCGCGCTGGACGAGCTGACCGGCGCGGGCGGCGTCACGGTCCCGTTCGCGTTCCGCGCCGTCGAGGGCCGCGCGCGGCTCGCGGCGACGCCGCTCGAGCACGGCCTCGTGCGCATCGCGATGTGCGTCCACAACACGACCGCGGTCCCGGAAGGGCTCGACCGCGCCGGCGCGCTGCGCTCGTCGCTCCTGTCCACCCAGCTCGTGGCCTGCGCGCCGGGGAGCCGCTTCGCGTCGCCGGTCTCCCCCGGCCCGTCGGCGGCGGCCGCGGTCGCCGCGTGCGACCAGGTGAACATCTTCCCCGTGCTCGCCACCGCCGCCGACGACACCGTCCTGGGCACGACGATCGTGCTGCCCGACCATCCGCAGATCGCGCCCGAGAGCCACGGCGACCTGTTCGACGCGACGGAGATCGAGGAGGCGCTGCTGCTCCATGTGCTCGCGCTCAGCGACGCCGAGCGCGCCGCGATCGCCGAGCAGGACCCGGCGGTCCGCACCATGCTCGCGCGCGCCGAGGCGGCGGGGCCGGAGGAGATCGCTCGCCTGCGCGGCCGGGTGACCGTGACCGACCTGCCGCCCGCCCACCGGCCCGGACCGGCCGACGTCGCCGGCGAGCCGCAGGTCCGCGTCGACGGGGTCACCTACCGGCGCGGCGCGAAGGTGCGCCTGCGGCCGGGGTTCGGCCGCGCCCCGCAGGACAGCGTCTGGGCCGACCGGCTCGCGACGATCGAGCGCATCTACCGCGACTACGAGGACGGGGTCCACATCGCCGTCACGGTCGACGACGACCCCGGCCAGGAGCTGATGCGCGACATCGGCCGCTACCTGTACTTCAAGCCCGCCGAGGTGGAGGTCGTTCCGGCATGACCCGTGAGCTCGAGAAGCAGATCCTCGTCGCCGGCGTCGGCAACGCGTGGCTGCAGGACGACGCGTTCGGCGCCGAGGTCGCGCGCCGCCTCGCCGAGCGCGACCTGCCCTCCGGCGTCAGCGTCATGGACGTCGGCACGAGCGGGCTCGATCTCGCGTACGAGGTAATGCGGGGCTACAGCGCGCTGGTCATCGTCGACGCGAGCCGGCAGCAGGGCGAGCCCGGCACCCTCTACGTGATCGACGTCGAGCCCGACGACGTGCCGGCCGTGATCGAGGACGGGGAGACGATCGACCCGCACTCGATGGACCCCATGACGATGCTGCGCTTCGTGCGGGCGATCGGCGGCTGGCCGGGCCGCGTGCAGGTCATCGCCTGCGAGCCCGCGGTGACCGACGAGGTGGGCGTCGGGCTGACGCCGGCCGTCGAGGCGGCCGTCGAGCGCGCGATCGCGCTCGTGCTCGAGACGATCGCGGAGCTGCGCACCGACGGCGCCTACCCGGCGGCGTGAGGAGGGGAGCGTGCACGAGCTCTCGGTCAGCAGCGCGATCGTCGACACCGCGGTGCGGCATGCCGCTGGCCGGCGCGTCACCGCGGTGGAGGTGCGGCTCGGGCAGCTGCGCCAGGTCGTCCCGTCCTCGCTCGCCTTCTACTTCGAGCTCGTCGCGCGCGACACGGTCTGCGACGGCGCGCGGCTCGACCAGGAGGTCGTGCGCGCGGCGCTGCGCTGCGAGCGCTGCGGGCACGCGTGGGAGATCGACCTGC
>DATHJG010000819.1:0-6327 GCA_035489875.1 Solirubrobacteraceae bacterium
CGGGGAGCGGCGCACGTCGATCGCCGCGTTCAGCTCCGCGCCGAAGAGCAGCACGAGGTTGGTCAGCCACAGCCACACGAGCAGGATCACGGCGGCGGCGAAGGCGCCGTACGTGGCCGAGTACGACGAGAAGTTCGAGACGTAGACGAAGAACAGCGCGGACGCGACGATCCACGCGACCACGCCGAGCGCCGCGCCCGGCGTGATCCACTGGAAGCGCCGGACCTCCACGTTCGGGGCGGCGTAGTAGACGACCGCGTAGACGAGCATCGCCGACACCAGCGCCGCCGGCCAGCGCATGATCCGCCAGACGTCGGCCACCCGCTCGCCCAGCCCGATCAGGCCGAGGACGTCGGAGGCGAGGCCGCCGCCGAGGAAGATGAGCACGAACGTGATCAGGATCAGCAGGAGCACGACCAGCGTCCACATCAAGGCCTCGGCCTTGCGGCGCACGAGCCCGCGCCCCTCCTCGACCCGCCAGACGCGGTTGAGCGCGCGGCCCACCGCGCCGAACGCCCCGGACGCGCTGAAGAGCGCGAGCCCGAGGCCGAGCACGAGGGCGGTGCGGGCGGTGGCCTGATGCTCCTGGGCGGAGCTGAGCGCCGCGGTGACCGCGTTGACGGTGTCCGGCGGCGCGCCGGCGTCCTTGAGGTAGCTCGCGGTGTCGCCGATCAGCGATTGCTGGCCGAACACCCCGAGCAGGGCGACGGCGAACAGGAGCGCCGGGAAGAGCGACATCAGCGAGTAGTACGTCAACGCCGCCGCGCTATCGGTCATCTGGTCGGACTGGAAGCGCTTGAACGCGTCCTTGAAGTCCGCCAGCACGAGCGCCTTGCCCGGTCGGCCGTCCTCGACGGCCGACCGGGGCGCGCTTCCCTTCCCGGGGCCGGTCAGACCCGCGTCCCGCCGCCGAAGCGGCCACCCATGCCGTAGCCGCCGGTCGGGATGCCGGCCAGCAGGACCAGCACGGCGGCGATGATGGCGATGATGGAGGGCAGGCCGATCACCATGCACAGGAAGTACACGAGGGCGGCCAGGAGAACAGCGATCAGGATGCCGATCATGGGTGTTGCACGCTCCTCGGATGGATGGGCGGGTTGATGCTCACCCGAGTGTTCCCGACGCCGCCGCCGCGCTAACGACACCGCGTCAATTGCGCTTCGGCAGGAGCGCGTGGCCCTCCGTGACGGCGCGCGCGACGTCGGCGACGCGCTGGCGCTGCGCCCGGGCATGGTCGCGCAGCAGCTCGAACGCCCCCCGCTCGTCGAGCGTGTGGCGCTCCATCAGGATGCCCTTCGCCCGTTCGATCAGGGCCCGCCGCTCCAGCGCCGACTCGAGCTGCTCGACCTTGACCTCGAGGCGCGAGGTCTCCTCGTAGCGGCGCAGCGCGACCTCGATCGCTCCCTGGACGACCTCCGGCGACGTCGACGCGATCCAGGCCGAGATCCCGCGCTCCGCCGCGCGTGCGACGAACTCCACGTCCCCGTCGCGGGTCTGCGCGATCACCGGGCCGGACGCGTACTCGACCGTCTCGGCGATCAGCGAGAGCGCATGCTCGTCGTCCTGGTGCACGACGACGATCGCCAGGTCGGGGTCCTCGGTCGCGATCAGGTCGATCGCCTCCGACACCGCCACGACGTAGGGCGTGACCTCGTGCCCGAGGTGCTCGAGGACGGCGGCGAGGTTGTCCAGCGCGTCCTTGTCCTCGTCGGCGATCAGCACCCGCAGGTGACGGGTCCCGTTCTTCGTCATCGGGACGTCGCGGTAGACTGTGCCCAGGTCCGGCCGAGCGACCCGCCTGACCACGCATCGCGCCCCTGCGCCCCGGCGCACACATTCCTAAGTGGCTGCGTGATGATGGGCGTGGAGAGCATCGACGATCGACCCGAAGAGAACCGCCGGCAAGGCGGCGGACCAGCATACCCCTCCTCCGAGGACAGGGCCGCACGCGCGAAGGAGGATCGGCGGTTGCTCGTCCGCTACCACGAGCACGGCGATCCGGCCGCCCGCGAGCGGCTCGTGACGCGGTTCCTGCCGCTCGCGCGGCAGCTCGCGCGCCGCTATCAGCGGGGCGGCGAGCCGCTCGACGACCTCGTGCAGGTCGCGTCGCTCGGGCTGCTCAAGGCGATCGATCGCTTCGACCCCGCGCGCGAGACCGCGTTCTCGTCGTTCGCGGTGCCGACGATCCTCGGCGAGCTCAAGCGCCACTTCCGCGACAAGGGCTGGGCGGTGCGCGTCCCGCGGGACCTGCAGGAGCTCGCCGTCAGGGTCGATCGCGTCGCCGACGAGATGGCGCGCGAGCTCGGCCGCGCGCCGACGCCCGGGGAGATCGCCGAGCGCACCGGCGCCACGCTCGAGCAGGTGCTCGAGGCGCGCGAGGCGGCGGCCGCGTACCGCGCGGTCTCGCTCGACCGCCCGCGCACCGACGACGACGAGGACGGCGAGTCCTACGCGGACGCGGTCGGCGCCGAGGATCCCGGCTTCCGGCTCGCCGAGGCGTCCGCCACCGTGGAACGGCTCATGCGCGTCCTGTCCGACCGCGAGCGCGAGGTCCTGCGGCTGCGCTTCGAGGAGGACCTGACGCAGTCGGAGATCGGCGCGCGCGTCGGCGTCTCGCAGATGCACGTCTCGCGCCTGATCCGGCAGTCGATCGCGCGCCTGCGCGACGAGGCCGAGCGGCCTGCATAAGGGGTAGGTTCTGGGCCATGGAGCACTGGGACCTGCGCACGCTCGGCGTGCCGCCGCATCAGCCGAAGATCCTGCACTCGTCGCGCGGCGAGTCGCGGACGATCGCCATCACCTTGCCCGCGGGAGAGCTCCTGCAGGACCACGAGGTGCACGAGCGCGCGCACCTCGTCGTGATCGACGGCGAGATCGAGGTCGAGGGTGTGGGCGGCACCGTGACCGGCGGCCCGGGGTTCATGGCGATCTGGGACCCGCACGAGCGCCACGAGGTCCGCGCGAAGACGGACGCCCGCCTGCTCCTCGTGCTCGCGCCCTGGCCCGGAGACGGACACCCCGGAGCCAGGGATTAGCGCACCTTCCGCCGCCTTCCCCAGCGCGGCCGGTGGGGGCGCCGGGCGCGGCGGCGGCGCTCGACGCCCTGCAGGCGGTCGAGTATCTCGCCGCTCCACTCGTGCGTCCGCAGCAACTCGTAGCGGGCGGTGACGACGCGCATGTACGCGTCGGCGTCGCGCTCGGACGAGCGGATGAAGCCGCCCGCGCGCAGCGTGTCCACGATCGGCACGAAGTCCTCCTCGAACCACAGCCGCGCGACCTCCTCGCGGTCCATGTACTCGCGCCGCTCCTGCATCACGCGGAAGCCCCACGCCTCGACCCCCTCGGCCAGCCGGCCGTAGTCCCAGGGGTCCGACGGACGCACGCGGTCGTGCTGCTCCGGGTCCAGCGGGACTCGCTCGTGGAACAGGCGCTCGTGGCTCTTGAGCGGCAGGTCGGCGAGCTGCAGCGCCTCGCCGGTGCCGATCCGCGTGCGCACCTCGGTGACGTACGCATCGATGTCCTTCCGCCCGAGCGACTTCGCGACCGACACCCGGTGGTGGCCGTCGCGTACGAAGTGCAGGTCGCCGATCCGGTAGACGGAGATCGGCGGGAACGACTCGCCGCGCCGCTGCGCCGCCGCGATCCGCTGCCAGCGCCCGCGTACGCGCGGCGTCGTGGGGCGGAAGCCGCGGTCGAAGTCGCGCGTCCGGTCGACGGTGCCGACGACGGAGTCGAGCGGGATCGTCTGGAGCCCGAGCTGGGCCTCGCCGACCATGCCGAGCGCGTCGACGACCTCGTCGAACGGGAGGATCAGCCCGACGTCGTCGGGCTCGCGGCGCAGCCTGCGGCCGAGGTCCGAGAGGAGCTGCGCGCGGCGGGCGCGCGAGAAGTCGTCCTGCGCGTCGGCGGTCGGGAAACCGGTGCCTCGGTCCACGCGCCGAAGGCTACGCCGCTTCGACGTCGTCGCCGAGCCCCGCTTGCACGGAGTTCACGATCGTGAAGACGCCGTCCAGGCCGGTGATGCGGAACGTCTTGACGATCGCCTCGCTGTTGCAGGCGACCACGAGGCGGCCGCCACGCTGCTGGAGTCGCCGGTGCGCCCCGATCAGGGCGCCCAGGCTGGAGGAGTCGATGAACGTCGTGTCGGTGAGGTCGACGATCACGCGCTCGATCCCGGCCGCGATCGGCCCCATGACGCGCTGCTTGAACTCCGGCGCCGTGAACAGGTCCACCTCGCCGCTCACGGCGACCACGTGCACCCTGCCGTCGATCCGGCGGTCCTCGATCGCGAACTCGATCGCCATCCGCCCAGAAGACTAGTCGGACCCGGCGTAGGCGAGGCGGACGCGGAGGTACTCGCAGTCGCCCTCGGTCTCGATTTCCAGGCCGTCGGCGAGCTGCTCGATCACGTTGCCGACGCCCGGCACCGCCGCTTCCACCACCAGGGCGCGGCCGCCGCCGGGGCGGAACGGACCGACCCGGAGGTCGAGCGCGCGCCGGCTCGACGCGAGCGCGACCTCGACGGTCTCCTCGGCCACGTGCGCCGGGGCGTGCGCGGCGACGACGTCCGCGACGAGCACGGCGTCGTCGAGCCGGTCCAGCGGGAGATCGGCACGCGCGGCGAACATCCCGACGACCCGGCGCAGCACCGGTCCGACGAGCGGCCCGGCGGCGATCGACACCCGTGTCGGGGTCTCGGCGTCCGTCACGCGAGACCCATGGCGGGCGGGGTCCGGCGGGGGAGGAAGCTCATGACGATCCGGCTCCCCGTCTCGAGGTTGCGCTCGATCTCCAGCGAGTCGACGAGCGCCGCGATCAGCGGGAGCCCGAGGCCGGGCCCTGCCGTGTCCGGGCTCGGGCTGATCCCGCGGCCGTCGTCGGCGACGATCACCTCGAGCGCGTCGCCGTTCGGCCGCACGACCACGTCGATCGTCCCCCGGTCGTCGGCGTAGGCGTGCCGGACCACGTTCGTGCACGCCTCCGTGACGGCGAGCCGCATGTTGTCGGCGACGTCGTCGGGCAGCCTGAACGCCTCGGCGAGCGCGCCGAGGACGTGGCGGACCACGGCGACGTTCTCCGGGCGGGCCGGGAGCGTGAGGCGGATGTCCGAATCGAAGGCGAGCACCGAGGTGTCCTGGGCCGTGGCTGGTCATGCTGTACCCACGCGATACCAGGGGCTAACGCGCCCGCCGGCCAGGTTCCCGACCCCAGAGCGCGTTCGCATGCTGACACACCGTCCGCCGGGTTGCGGCGATCCGCGACCCATACAATCCTCGCGAGCACATGAGCGACACCCCAAGCGAGCAGTCGAGCCTGGACACCCGCGGCATCCGTCCGCCGACCGTCTACGCGATCGACGCGGCAAGCACGCCCGAGGGCGTTGTCGTGCTGGGGATGGACGGCGAGTTCGACCTGGCCGCGGCGCCGGCCATCCGCGAGCAACTCGCCGCCGCCCGTGCCGGTGGCCCGCGCGGCGTCGTCGTCGACATGACAGAGGTCACGTTCCTCGACTCCTCGGCGCTGCGCGAGCTGCTGCGTGCCGACGCCGCGCTGCGCGCGGACGGCGCGCCGCTCGTCCTCGCCGGGCTGCGCCCGTGCGTCGCCCGGATGCTCGAGCTGACGCGCACGACCGGCCTGCTCACGGTCGCGCCCACGGTCGCGGAGGCGCTCCGGCGCGCAGCCGTCTGACCGGCTCAGATCGGCAGCGGGTTGGGGTCCGGCGGCAGCGGGCGCGGGTCCGGCACCGGGGTCGGGGGCGCCGGATCGGGTCCGGGGGCCGGGTCGGGGCCTGGGATCGGGGGGAGCGGATGTGGAGTCATCGCATGGGCTGGCGTACCCCCGCCGATGGCCGCGAAACGAGCCGAGGCGCCCGATGGGCGCCCCGGCCATGAGGAGGAGGGTGTGCGTCTTCCGGGTGTTGTGGAGGGCATCCGGAACGTGATGTGACGCGACGTCATCATCGTCCCCTGCGTATGCGTGGGTCAAACACGCCAGCGCAAGATCCGCTCAACATCACCGCAATATGCGGCTCAGGCGTCGCGATCGGCGAGGCGCCGGGACGCGGGCCGCTCGCCCTCGAACCCGAGCCGCTCTTCGCCTTCGCCCTCGCCCGGGCGCGCCAGATGCGCCGCGGTGTCGGCGTCGGCGCGCTGGAATCGGGGCTGCTCGGGGTCGCGCGCGGTGACGCCGTGCTCGGTCTGCTCGCCCGCGTGCTCGCCGGTGTCGCCGAGCGGCGTCGCGTCCGGGCCGACGGCCGGCGCGCCGTCGTCGCTGCGTTCGGCGCCGGTCCCCCGGCTCGCGGTCGCTCGCAACACCATCGACGTCACG
>DATHJG010000820.1:0-2491 GCA_035489875.1 Solirubrobacteraceae bacterium
CCATTCGTTCTCACCGCCTTGGCGTGCTGGCTCGATGTGGTCGACGTGCTCGCTGGGGCTACCGCAGTAGGCGCAGGGGTCACGTAGCAGCGCGTCGTAGTAGCGGCCGAGGTGGTGCCCAGCGTCGAGTGTGGACGTGACGCGCTGGAGCACGGCGCTGTCCGCCTTGTGCGCACGCCGCTGGCAGGCGTCGGTGCAGTAGCGCTTGCGTGGGCTGGTCGTGCTGAACGATGTGGTCGCTGGCGTGGGTAGCCTGCGTCATGGCGAACCTCCCGGGGTTCGTCCGGCCCCGGAGCGTTGACGCGCTGCCGGGGCGTTCTTGTCTAGGGGCGGGCTCGGTTACCTCGAGCGAAGTTGCATGGGGCGCAGGCGGGGACGATGTTGGCCGCGTCGCTCGTGCCGCCGTGACTGACGGGCGTGAGGTGGTCTGGCGTGGCGGCGGGCTTGCCGCACCAGTGGCACGGTGGCTGCTCGCGCTGGATGCGAGCTCGTGCGCGGCGGTACTGTGCGCGCCCCGTCTCTCTGCTGCTGGGGCTGCGCTTGGGCTTGTGCACGGGGCAGGGCTGCTCGTACGGGCATCCGGGCGTGTTGCAGGCCTTCGGTGCGCGCATCATGCGAGTAGCCGCCGTGCGGCGACGCGGTCCCTGTCTGACGCGGTGAGGTCCAGGTCGATGATTGCTCGGGCTGCGTGGTCGAGCGTGTCGCCTTGGTGCTCGACTGTCCCACTGGGGAGTGTTGCGTTCATCCAGACGCGTTGTTCGCCTCCGGCGCGTCCCCAGCGTGGCGGGGGTGCGCCCATGTCGTAGAGGCGTTCGACGAGTTCGATGGTGACGGGGCCGACCTTGAGGAGCGGGTCGATCGGGTCGGTGTGGACGATGCCGGCCATCGTGACCTCCGATGCCGCTCGCTCCGGGGGGAGTCGGGGCTGGTTACTGCTGGCGGGGCGGTGTCGCTGCCGGGCCGCACGCTTTGAGTTCTGCGCGGCAGTAGAGGCAGAGCGTCGGCGACGGTCCTCTCGTTGGCCCGCCGCAGCAGTCGCAGCGCACGTGGATCACGATGCCCATCCTACGCCCGCGTGTCCGTCCGGATGGACGGGGCATAGCTCGGAATCTGCCGGGTCGAACGCCGAGGCGCGAGGCCATGGGGGCGCGGACGGGCTCGCGGCGGAGCATAGACCATCCGGCGGCAGCCGTCACGCAGCCTCCTCGAGCCCGTCGAGCCTGTTCTCGATCGCTTCCAGTTTGCGGATCGCGGCGGGCGGCTCATGCCGGCCACCGGTCTTCGCGCGGTCCAGCATCGACTTCAGGACGTGCATCTCGCCGGACACGTTGACGTGCTGGAGCTTCGCGCGACGCTGAGCGTCCAGCATTCGCTTCTCCATCGCGAGCTGCTTACGCGACTCGCGCGCCTGTTCCACGGCCGCTGCGTGTCGCAGCGACGTGAACCCGCCGCGACCGCGCGCCCCGTTCGCGATCTTCCCGTATTCGCCGCTGATCGCCCGGCTGAGCATCTCCGGCTCGTCGCACAATGAGATCGCCTCGCCGACGCGCTCCACGATCTCGAGGTCCGTTCCGAGCGGGTGGGGCTCCCGCAGCGGCTTGCCCTTGGTGCGGCCGTTCGACGCTAGGAACTGCCGGGCCATCTCCCGTGGCCGCGGCGCCCGGGCGAACGTCACGACCCACTCAGCGCCGTCCGGCCACCAGCCCGTGATCTTGATCCAGCAGTCCGGCTCCGTGTACAGGGAGCTCGCGACGGGGATGATCTCACCGCGGTCGAACGCGGGCGGGTCGTCGATCGGGAACCGCAGTTCCGAGAGCGTGTCCGTGACGATCTCGGCTACCTGGTGTCTCTTGAGGATCATGCGGGTCTCCTACGCACAGTGCGCTTTAGGGAGTTTCACTGGCGGGCTGCCTCTCGGTAGGCAGCCTTGATCAGTTCGCGAGACGCGCTCGTGTCGATCTCGACGGGCTTGGGCGCGGGCTCAGGCAGGGCCGCAGAGAGCGGAGGTGCCGCGTACGGGTAGTCGATGCAGCGCTCGCACAGCCACGAGCCCTGGAAGGTGCGACCCTCGTGGACGAACACGGCCTGCGGCGTGTCGAGATCCACCCAGCGCATCCGGGCGCCACACTCGCTGCAAGCGGCGTACGTCGCGTGCTGCACATTGTGCATCGGCTGCAACGCACAGATGATCCGTTTCTCCGCTTCCTCGGCATCGGCGCGCGTCGCGTAGTGCTCGAGTTCGATGCGAGCCGTCGCCGGCCACCAGCTCGATTCGTGCCCGTGCTTCGTCCACCGGCCAGCGCCCGCGTTCGTGATCCCGACGTACAGCAGGCGTCCGAGTGCGTCGTAGCAGCGGTACAGGGCCGTGGGTACCTGGTGGGTACTCGCCGCGCCACGCTCCCGCAAATCGGTGCTTTCCTCCGCACGCCCCGAATCTTCGGATGTGCAGGCGTTCTCCGCATTTTGGACCCCGTCCGGACCTTCATGGTAA
>DATHJG010000821.1:0-11516 GCA_035489875.1 Solirubrobacteraceae bacterium
ACTCGGCCGGGGCGAGATCCTCGAAGCGGTCGGCGCCGCCGGTCGGCCAGCGGACCGCATTGAGGACCAGCGTGTCGAGGCCGCCGCGCCGGGCCGCCTCCTGCACCGCGCGCGTCACGGAGGCGGGATCCTCGAGCTCCATCGCGATCGCATCCGGGTACCCGTCGACGACGCCGGAGCGCGACGTCACCTCCACCGCCGCGCCCGCCTGCCGGAACGCGGCGGCGATGGCGCGGCCGATCCCGCCCGAAGCGCCCGTGACGAGGACCCTGCTGTCGCTCATGTCGGTCATTCGATCCGTTGTAGCACACAACGATTGTCGTGGACTACGATCTGCCGTGCGATGTCGCTCGATCCCGAGGACGAGGTCCCGCCGCTCGGCTTCCTGCTCGTCCGGATTGCCGAGGACGTCGATCGCCGGTTCGTCGCCGCGCTGGGCGAGCTCGGCCTGCGGCCGCGGGAGCTCCGGACGCTCGTGCTGGTCGATCGGCATCCCGGACTGAGCCAGCGGGAGCTGGCGCGGCGGCTCGACGTCGATCCGGGCAACCTCGTCGCGCTGCTCGACGGGCTCGATCGCGCGGGGCTCCTCACCCGCCGCCGCGACGAGGCCGACCGTCGCCGGCGGACGCTGCGGCTCACCGCCGGGGGTGCGCGCCTGCTCGCGCGCGCGAACCGGGCGACGGCGGCGGTCGAGGACGTGGTGTTCGGGGCGTTGACGGAGTCGGAGCGCGCCGCGCTCAGCGGGATGGCGCTGCGCGTCTGGCGGGCGGGCCGCGGCGAGTGAGCGCGACGGGCCTCGTCGCCTATCCTTGGCCGATGGCCGTCGCCACCCAGTCCGTCACCGATCTCTGCCGCGCCGCCAAGGCCGCCGCGCGGCAGCTCGCCGCGCTCGACTCGGCCACCAAGGACCGCGCGCTGCTCGCGGTCGCCGACGCGCTCGAGGCGCGCGTGCCCGAGATCCTCGAGGCGAACGCGCGCGATCTCGAGGCGGGTCGCGAGTCCGGGCTCTCCGACGCGCTGATGGACCGGCTCGCGCTCGACGAGGGCCGCGTCGCGGCGATGGCGACGGGCGTGCGCGAGATCGTCGCGCTCCCCGATCCCGTCGGCGAGGTGATCGACGGCTCGCGCTTCGCCAACGGGCTGCAGATGCGCAAGGTGCGCGTGCCGCTCGGCGTGGTCGCCGTGGTCTACGAGGCGCGCCCGAACGTGACGATCGACGCGGCCGCGCTCGCCCTCAAGTCGGGCAACGCGATCGTGCTGCGCGGCTCGTCCTCGGCGGCGCACTCCAACGCGGTGCTGGCGAGCGTGGCGCAGGAGGCGGCGGAGGCGAACGGGCTGCCGGCGGGCGCGCTGGCGCTGGTCGCCGGCGGTGGGCGCGAGGAGCTGGCCGAGCTGGCGGGGCAGGAAGGGCTCGTCGACCTGATCATCCCGCGTGGCGGCGAGGGGTTGAAGCAGGCGCTCTCGGCCGTCGCCAAGGTGCCCGTGATCTATGCGGCGTCGGGCAACTGCCACGTCTATGTGGACGCGAGCGCGGATCTCGACGACGCGCGCGCGATCGTCCTCAACGCCAAGACGCAGCGTCCCGGCGTGTGCAATGCGGCCGAGACGCTGCTCGTGCACGCCGACGTGGCGGAGCGGTTCCTGCCGGGCGCGCTCGGCGCGCTGCACGACGCCGGCGTCGAGTTGCGCGGCGACGACCGCGTGCGGGCGGCGGCCGGCGGCGTGCCGGTCGTCGAGGCCACGGAGGAGGACTACGCCGAGGAGTTCCTCGCGCTGGTGCTCGCGGTGCGGGTGGTGGACTCCGCGGACGACGCGATCGAGCACGTCAACAGGTACGGCTCCGGCCATTCGGAGGCGATCGTGACCGAGTCGGTCGGCGCGGCGCGCGCATTCCAGCTCGGCGTCGACGCGGCCTGCGTGTACGTGAACGCGTCGACGCGGTTCACCGACGGCGGGCAGTTCGGGATGGGCGCCGAGATCGGCAACTCGACGCAGAAGCTGCACGCGCGCGGGCCGATCGGCCTGCGCGAGCTGTGCACGTTCAAGTACCTGGTCGAGGGCACGGGCCAGGTCCGGCCCTAGGAGCGCGTGGCGCGCGTCGGGCTGCTCGGGGGGACGTTCAATCCCCCGCACATGGCACACCTGGTGTGCGCGCAGGAGGCGCTCGTCCAGCTCGGGCTCGACCGCGTGCTGCTCGTGCCCGCGGCTGTGCCGCCGCACAAGGCGGTCGAGGCCGACCCGGGCGTCGCGCATCGCGTCGCGATGTGCGAGGCCGCGGTGGCGGGCGACGAGCGGCTGGGCGTCTCGCGCGCCGATGCGGATCGCGCGGAGCCGGCCTACACGGTCGAGCTGCTGCGGGCGCTCCGTGCGGCGGCGCCGGACGACGAGCTGAGCTTCATCGTCGGCGGGGACATGGCCTACTCGCTGCCGACGTGGCGCGAGCCCGAGGAGGTGCTCGCGCTCGCCCGGCTCGCGGTGGCCGAGCGCGAGGGAGTCAGGCGGGCCGACATCGCCGAGCGCCTCGCCGAGCTGGCCGGCGCGCCGGAGCGGATCGACTTCTTCGACATGCCGCGGCTGGACCTCTCCAGCTCGCTGCTGCGCCGCCGTGCGGCGGCCGGCGGGCCGCTGCGCTACTTGGTCCCCGACGCGGTGGCGGCCTACATCACGCGCGAGCACCTGTACACCGCGCCGCAACCGGCGCCGTCGGGCGCCCGCCTATCCTTGGAGGGCAGCGCATGACAGAACCCACCGGCAGCCCCACGAAGACCGACACCTCCGACCCCGCCGGTCTCGCCCGCCAGATCGCGGAGTACGCGGCCGACAAGAAGGCGATCGACATCGCGGAGCTCGACCTCCGCGGGGTGCTCGGGTACACCGACTTCTTCGTCGTCTGCTCCGGCAACACCGACCGCCAGACCAAGGCGATCCACGACGGGATCTACCAGGGGCTCAAGAACGAGCACGGCATGCTGCCGCGCCGGGTCGAGGGGTTGGCCGAGGCGCGCTGGATCCTGATGGACTACCTGGACGTCATCGTCCACGTCTTCACGCCGGAGGCGCGCGAGTTCTACCGGCTCGAGCAGCTCTGGGGCGAGGCGCCGCGGCGCGCGATGGCGGAGTAGAACGACGAAGGGCCGCACTCACGGCGGCCCTTCGGGAGTGGAGCTAGAGGGGCTCGAACCCTCGACCTCCGCCATGCCATGGCGGCGCTCTCCCAGCTGAGCTATAGCCCCGAACTCGTACTGCGCCGCGTACTTTATCGCGACCTGTTGGTTGTTGGCTGCCGGTGCGAGCCGCAGATGGACGACGTAGCGACCCGCTACGTCGGCGATCGGCATCAGGTAGCACCGCCCTGTGTCGGGCGAGTAGGCCGCGATCGCATCGATCTCGGACGCGTGGTAGGTCGACCGGACGTAGCCGTTCGGCGTGTGTCGCGACCCGCCTGTATGGACCACCAGGATGCGGTTCTTGCGCGCAGCCCACTTGCACTGGACGCGGAGCATGCGTCCGGCCGTGTCGAACACCAGGTCATAGCGACGGCCCTCGACCAACGGCTTCAGGACCACGATCCCGAGCTCGACCGCCGCGGCGGTGATGTGTACCTCTGCGATCGCGCCTTTGAGAGTTGACTCGGACACGACTCGAACACTAGTTCGCGTTGCGGCTGGAAAATGCGGTCGGTTGCAAGCCGCTAACCTCACCGCTCCCATGTCCGAGCACCGCTACAACCCGCGCGAGATCGAGCCGAAATGGCAGGCTCTCTGGGAGCGCGAGCAGACGTGGCAGGTGTCGAATGACGAGGTCGCCGGCGCCGAGAAGTCCTACGTGCTCGAGATGCTGCCGTACCCGTCCGGCGAGCCGCACATGGGGCATCTGAAGAACTACTCCGTCGGCGACGCGGTCGCGCACTTCCACCGCCGCACCGGCAAGCGCGTGCTGCACCCGATGGGCTACGACGCGTTCGGGCTGCCGGCCGAGAACCATGCGATCAAGACCGGCGAGCACCCGCGCGACTCGACCGCGAAGTCGATCGAGCAGTTCCAGCGCCAGTTCCGCGAGTGGGGCATCTCGATCGACTGGTCGCGCGAGTTCGGCACCCACGAGCCGCGCTATTACCGCTGGACGCAGTGGCTGTTCCTGCGGCTGCTCGAGCGCGGACTGGCGTACCGCAAGGAGGCGGCGGTCAACTGGTGTCCGAACGACGCCACCGTGCTCGCCAACGAGCAGGTGATCGACGGACGCTGCGAGCGCTGCGGCTTCGCCGTCGAGGTGCGCCAGCTCGTGCAGTGGTTCTTCCGGATCACCGACTACGCGGACCGTCTGCTCGACGACTTGGCGACGATCGACTGGCCCGAGCACGTGGTCACGATGCAGCGCAACTGGATCGGCCGCTCCGAGGGCGCCGAGGTGACGTTCACCTGCGAGGAACCGGCGATCGACTACCCCGTGTTCACGACCCGTCCGGACACGCTGTTCGGCGCGACGTTCTTCGTCATGGCGCCCGAGCACCCGGATGTGCTGCGCCTGGCGGCCGACACCGAGCACGAGGCGGCGGTGCGCGAGTACGTCAACAAGACCCTGACCGAGAACCGCGAGGAGCGCGGTGCGGCCGACCGCGAGAAGACAGGCGTGCCGCTGGGACGCAGCGTCATCAACCCGGTCAACGGGGAGCGCATCCCGATGTGGGTCGCCGACTACGTGCTGATGGAGTACGGCACCGGCGCGATCATGGCGGTGCCCGGTCACGACGAGCGCGACTTCGCCTTCGCCACGAAGTTCGGGCTGGAGATCCGGCGCGTCGTCGAGGGCGGCGAAGAGCTGCCCTACTCCGGGGATGGTCCCATCGTCAACTCCGACCCGCGGTTCGACGGGATGCACAACCGCGAAGCGCTCGACGCGATCGTCGACTGGCTCGACCGCGAGGGGCGCGGCCACCACTCGGTCAACTACCGCCTGCGCGATTGGCTGCTCTCCCGCCAGCGGTACTGGGGCTGCCCGATCCCGGTCGTGCACTGCGACGCCTGCGGGATCGTGCCCGTGCCGGACGACCAGCTGCCGGTCATCCTCCCCGAGGTCAGCGATTACAAGCCGAAGGGACGCTCGCCGCTGGCCGCGGCTGAGGACTGGGTCAACACGACGTGCCCGACGTGCGGCCGGGCGGCGCTGCGCGAGACCGACACGATGGACACGTTCGTCGACTCGTCCTGGTACTTCCTGCGCTACTGCGACGCCAACAACGACGAGGCGCCGTGGGACCCTGCGGTGCTGGCCGAGTGGGCGCCCGTCGACCAGTACATCGGCGGCGTCGAGCACGCGATCCTGCACTTGATGTACGCGCGCTTCTTCGTGAAGGCGTTCGCGGACATGGGGCTGGTGGGCATCCAGGAGCCGTTCAAGGCGCTGTTCACGCAGGGCATGATCACCCGCGACGGGGCGAAGATGTCCAAGTCGAAGGGCAACGTCATCAGCCCGACGCCGTACGTCGAGCGCTACGGCGCGGACACGGCCCGCTGTTACACGCTGTTCATCGGCCCCCCGGACCAGGACGCGGATTGGTCCGACTCGGGCGTCGAGGGAGTGCACCGCTTCCTCGGCCGCCTCTGGCGCCTGGGCGCCGAGCTGGGCGAGCAGGGCGGTGCGCAGCCGATCGACGCCACGGTGAACGGCGCGGCGGGCGACGACCTGGAGCTGTTGCGCAAGGCGCACTGGGCGATCGACAAGGTGACCGCCGATCTGAGCGGGCGCTTCGCCTTCAACACCGCGATCGCCGCCGTCATGGAGCTCGTGAACGAGTGCTACTCCCGCCGCGACGCGGTCAGCGATGCCAGCCTGCGCTTCGCCACGGCGACCGCTGCCTCGCTGATCTTCCCGTTCGCCCCGCACGCCGGCGCCGACGTCTACGAGCGGCTCACCGGTCGCCGCGTGTGGGAGGAGCCGTGGCCGGATGCGGACCCGCAGCTGCTGGCGCGCGACGAAGTCGAGATCGCGCTGCAGATCAACGGCAAGCTGCGCGATCGCATGCCCGCTCCGGCAGGCGCCGATCGTGAGCAGCTCGAGACGATGGCGCGCGAGCGCCCGCGCGTGCAAGCGCACATCGACGGCAAGGATGTGGTCCGGGTGATCGTCGTGCCGTCGAAGCTGGTCAACTTCGTCGTCCGCTGAGCCGCGATGGCGCGCGCTGGCCCGTGCATCGCAGTGATCGGGCCCGGTTGCCACGCCGCCGACGACGAGCTCGCACAGGCCGAGGACGCGGGAGCAGCGATCGCCGAAGCCGGTGCGACGCTCGTGTGCGGCGGGCTCGGCGGCGTGATGGAGGCGGCTTGCCGCGGCGCGCGCGCGCGCGGCGGGCTCACCGTCGGCCTCCTGCCCGGGAGTGACCGGGAGGATGCGAACGGCTGGGTCGTCCTCGCGCTGCCGACGGGCCTCGGTGAGGCGCGCAACGCCCTGATCGTCCGCGCGGCGGACGCGATCGTCGCGATCGGCGGCGGCTGGGGCACGTTGAGCGAGATCGCGCTCGCGCTCCGTGCGGGCGTGCCGGTCCTCGGGGTTCGCACGTGGGAGCTCGCCCGGGCGGGGGAGCCGGTCGCGGGCGTGCGCGCCGTCGACGACGCGGCGACTGCGGTTGCGGACGCGCTGCGGCTCAGCGGTCGGGGCGCCGGCTGATCTTGCGGGGGCGGTCGGGCGGGGCACGGGAGGCAGTCTCACCCGCTGGCGCGCGGAATCGGCGCGATTTCGCAGAGTTGGCACGAAGTCGGTGCAGGATCGTCACGAACGCCCGCTGATCCGTGACCTCCGGCCGCCTAGCTTTGCGGCCATGACCGATCTGACCCGCCCTCAGCTCGCGCTCTGCGTCGTGGGAATCCTGCTGGCCGCGGTGCTCGGCCTGCGGCAGCTGGGCGGTCGCTCGGGTGGCAGTGCGACGGCTCCGCGTCCGGTCGCCACGATCGAGGTGCAGGACGACGCGGCGGCCGGCGGTCGCGTCGTCGTGCACGTCGCGGGCGCGGTTCGGGATCCGGGCGTCTACAAGGTGCCCGCGGACGCGCGCGTGGACGACGCCGTCGCGCGCGCCGGGGGCGCGACCCGGCGTGCGGACCTCGGCGGGCTGAACCTCGCCGCCCAGGTCGAGGACGGGCGGCAGGTGCTCGTGCCGGAGCGGCCGGGCCGCGGAGTCGCATCGTCGGCTGCGAGCGCGTCGTCGCCGGGTGCAGCAGCCCCTGCCGAAGGCCAGCCGGTCAACGTCAACACGGCGACGCTCGAGCAGCTGGACACGCTGAGCGGGATCGGGCCGACGACGGCGCAGAAGATCCTCGACTTCCGCGAGGAGCGTGGCGGCTTCGGCTCGATCGAGGAGCTCGGCGAGATCCCCGGGATCGGCGACAAGCGGCTGGCGTCGCTGCGCGAGGAGGTGACGCTGTGAGTGCGCGGGAGCTGGGCCGCGCGGTGGAGGTGGTCCGCCGGCATCCGCGCCACCTTGTCCTGTTCGCGCTCACCGCGGGGCTCCTGCTCGGTCCGGTCGCTCCGGCTGCGGCGCTCGCGGCGGCCGCAGTCGCCGCATGGCTGGCTGGTCGCCTGCCGCTCGCGCTGATCGCGGCGGTGGCCGTCCTGGCGGGCTCGACGGTCGCGCAGGCGCGCGTGGCAGCGCTGACCGGGGGAGCGCTCCCGGCGCTGGTCGGTCGGACGATCGACGCGCGTGCGATCCTGCTCGAGCCGATCCACGAGCGCAGCAACGGCAGCGCGGTGGCCCGGGTGCGTCTGGCCGGCCGTGGCGAGCTCGGCGGCGCAGACAGCGCGACGCACGGGGGTGGCGCTGCGTCCGGATCGAGCGCGGGGACGGTCCGCGATCGCGCAGGCGACGCTCGTTTTCGCACCGATGACCTCGCCGGCGAGGTCGCGGTGGTGCGCTCGTCGGACGGCCGTCCGCCGCCTGGCGTTCGCGTCGGCAGCGAGCTGCGGCTGCGCGGCACCGTGGCACCGCTTGGGGAGTTCGACGCATACCAGCGGCGGCGCGGCGCGCAGGCAGCAGTCGAGGTGGCCTCGTGGGAGCCGACCGGCGGCGCGCGCGGTGGCCTGCTCGGCGGGCTGGACGGGGCACGGGAGCGGGCGGCAAGCGGGCTAGGGACGGGCCTCGCGCCACCCGAGGCCGCGCTGCTGCGCGGGATGGTGCTCGGTCAGGACGAGGCGATCGGCGCGGACGTGCGCGCCGACTTCCAGCGCTCGGGCCTGGCGCACCTGTTGGCGGTGTCGGGACAGAACGTCCTGCTGCTCTGCATGCTCGTCCTCGCGGTGTGCGCGGTGCTCGACGTCCCGCTGCGCGCCCGGCTGGTCGCGGCGGCCGTGCTGGTCGCGCTGTACGTGCCGCTCGCCGGCGGCGGCCCGTCGATCCAACGCGCCGGCGTCATGGGCATCGCCGGACTGGTGGCCGCGCTTGCGGGCCGCCCGGCGTCGCGCTGGTACGCGCTCGGCCTCGCGGCGGCCGTGACGTTGACGCTCAACCCGCTCGCCGCGGGCGATCCCGGCTGGCAGCTCTCGTTCGCAGCGGTGGTCGGCCTGCTCGCGCTCGCGCCGCCACTTCGCGAGGCGCTGACCCGGCGGCGGATGCCGGAGCCGGTCGCCGACATCGCCGCCATCACGGTCGCCGCCACGCTCGCCACCGCGCCGCTGATGGCGCTCCACTTCGAGCAGGTCTCGCTCGCCTCGCTGCCGGCCAACCTCCTGGCCGCGCCGGTGGTTGCTCCGGTGATGTGGCTGGGGATGCTCGGCATCGCGCTCGCCCAGGTCGCACCGCCGCTCGCCGCGCCGCTCAACGTGCTCTGCGCCCCGCTGCTCGGCTATCTGCAGTGGGTGGCGCACGGCGCGGCGGGCGCGCCGCTCGCTGCGGTGCCCATCCGGTTGGGCGGCGCGACCGGGCTCGCGCTCGCCTACGCCGTGCCGGTCGCTGCCGGGCTGGCTCTGCTGCGCCTCCGGCGTGCGTGGCCGCGCCTCGTCGCCGCGCGGTCGAGAGGCGCGTCTGCCGGCGCACCGACGGCCGCGACGGTGGTGCGCGTCGGCCTTGCGAACGCCGACCGCGGCGCAGCTTGGCTCGCCGGACGAGGTGTGCGCGTTCGACTCGCGGTGGTCGCCATTCTCGCGACAGGCGCGGCCGCTGTCGTCGCTGTGCAGATGGTGCGCGTGCGGCATCAACCGCTCGCGCCCGGTGAGCTCGTGGTCTCGTTCCTCGACGTGGGCCAGGGGGATGCGGTGCTGCTGCAGCGCGACGCGACGTCGGTGCTCTTCGACACCGGGCCGCCGGGCGGACCGATCCTGCGCAGGCTCGCCGAGGCCGGCATCGATCGGCTCGACCTGCTCGTGATCACGCATGCGGAGGCCGATCACGAGGGGATGGCGCTGCCGGTGATCGCCGCGTACCGCCCGCGCATGGTGCTCGACGGCGGTGCCGGCTGGCCGACGGCAGTGCAGCAAGACCTCCCCGCGGCTCTCTCGCGCTCCGGCGGGCGTGCGCTGGCGGCGCATGCCGGACAGGTGCTACGCGTCGGGGCGCTCGAGCTGCGCGTGCTCTGGCCGCCGGCGCCGACGTCGGGCTGGCGGCCGGAGGGCAATCCGAACGATCACGCGGTGGTGGCGCACGTACGGGACGGCATGTTCGACCTGCTGCTGCCGGCAGACGCGGAGACGAACGTCACCGCGGCGCTCGACCTGCCGAGAGTGGAGGCGCTCAAGGTCGCGCACCACGGCAGCGTCGACGAGGGTCTGCCGGCGATGCTCGAGCGCACGTCGCCGCGGATCGCCGCGATCGAGGTCGGACGCAACAGCTACGGCCACCCTGCGCCGTCGACGCTCGGCGCGCTGCGTGTCGTCCCGCACCTCGTGCGCACAGATCGCGACGGCACGGTCCGGCTCCACGTCGCCGGCGGCCGGATTCGGCTCGAGGGGGCGATGGGGTCGTGAGTCGCGGCGGTGTGCTGAGCGCTGATCGGGGTGTCGTCGTGGTAGCGCCCACGGCGCGACGGCTACAGCGCCTGCTCCGGCCGCCGACGGCCGGATGCGGCTCGAGCGAGGCAGCGGGTCGTGACCGTCGCCGCAACTAGACTCAGCCGTCGTGCCCGCCTTCCGCCCTGCCTATCTCATCTGCGGCGACGACCACGGCCGGATCACCGAGCGCCGGACGCGCCTGCGCGCGATGGCCGAGGACGAAAGCGGCGCCGGTGGGGTGGAGCTGCTCGAAGGCGACGCGTGCACACCGGAGACGGTCGCGAACGCGCTGTGCGCGATGACGTTCGCGCTGGGTCGCCGCTTCGTGATCGCAGACGGCGTCGAGCGCTGGAAGGAGGCCGACGTCGCCGTCGTGGCCGATGCGATGAAGAGCATGGACGGCGAGACGCTCACGGTCGCCTTCTTCGGCCGCGAGGAGGGGCGCTACAAGATCCCCGTGGCGCTGCGGAAGGCAGTCGAGGCGGTCGGGGGGCAGATCGCCGAGGAGACCAACGTCAAGGCGCGCGATCTCCCGCGCTGGCTCGTCTCCCGCGCCGCCGAGCTGGGCGTCGAGCTCGATCAGCAGGCGGCACGCGCGTTGATCGCCCATGTCGGCGATCGCCAGCAACGCCTGCAGCGCGAGCTCGAGAAGCTGGCGCTCGAGCACGGCGCGGGCGCGCGGCTGGGCGTCGAGGAAATCGACCAGTCGTCGGCGACGTCCGCCGAGCGCAAGACGTGGACGCTCGCGGATGCGCTCGTCGCGGGCGACGAGCGGACGGCGACCCGCGCACTGCTCGAGCTGCGCCAGCAGGGCGAGCGGCTGCCCGGGCTGCTGTACGGGATGGTGCGGCGCCTGCGCGATGCGCTGGCCATCGCGGAGGCGCTCGACGCGGGGCAGCCGGCCGCGCAGGTCAAGAAGAGCCTGCGCATGCCGTCGTTCGCGGCCGACCGGCTCGTCGCCGATGTCGCCAAGCGCGACGTCGAGGCGTTCCGGCGCGCACTCGAGCTGATGGCGGACCTGGAGCTGGAGAGTCGCGGTGGGGGCGGCGGCGTCCTCAGCGAGGACACCGCCGCGGTGCGCGCGGTGATCAGCGCAGCGCGCTGAGCACGCGGCGTGATCGGCGCCGCGCACTGAGCGCGCGTCTCGGATTGGCCGCTTCAGACACGCGCCTCGCGGCGCTGGTCGCCCAAGAAGCGGTTTCAGAATTCCGTCGTGTGCCGCTAGCGATGTTGTGCCGGCCCCCCGCTTGATCGGAGGACCTGAACGGCGAAGCTGGGGCCGCCGACGTCCAGACGGGCGTGCTCATGACGCCACGTCGGCTGGGGTGGAGAGCCCGTCGAGCATGCGACCGAGGTCATCGCGGCCGTGCCCGGCGGCGATCGCGCGTTCCATCAGTCCCTTGACGTACGTCGGGAAGGCGGGGTCGACGCCCCGCGTCTCGCTGACCTCGATCATGTGGTCCAGGAACACGACCTGCATTTCGAGATGCGCCTCGCGTGCGCCGTACTCGCCGGTCTGGACCTGATCGGCGATATCGGCGATGGCC
>DATHJG010000822.1:0-9614 GCA_035489875.1 Solirubrobacteraceae bacterium
TGAACAGCGACTGGTGCGTGTGCATCCCGGAGCCGTTCTCGCCGAACAGCGGCTTGGGCATGAACGTCGCGTGCCAGCCGTACTTGAGCGCGTACTCCTTGACCGTGATCCGGTAGGTCATGCAGTCGTCCGCGATCTTCAGCGCGTTGCCGTAGCGAATGTCGATCTCGTGCTGGCTCGGGCCGACCTCGTGATGGGAGTACTCCACCTGGATGCCGAGCTTCTCCAGCGCCAGCACGGTCTCGCGCCGGACGTCGGAGCCGGCGTCGAGCGTCGTGAGGTCGAAGTAGCCGCCGACGTCGAGCACCTCCGTCGAGCGGCTGTCGCGGAACAGGAAGTACTCGAGCTCCGGGCCGACGTTGAACGTGTCGAAGCCCATCTCCTGCATGCGCTGCTCGGCGCGGCGCAGGATGTGGCGGGGGTCGCCCTCGTACGGCTCGCCCTCCGGCGTGCGGATGTCGGCGAACATGCGCGCGACGCCGCCGCCCTCGTCCTCCGGCCGCCACGGAAGCACCGCGAACGTGGTCGGGTCCGGCATCGCGATCATGTCGGACTCCTCGATCGCGTTGAAGCCGGTGATCGAGGAGCCGTCGAAGCCCATGCCGCCCTCGAACGCGTCATCGAGCTCGGCGGCGTTGATCGAGAACGACTTCAGCTGGCCGAGGATGTCGGTGAACCAGAGGCGGATGAACCGGATGCCGCGCTCGTCGGCGAGCGCCTTGACGTCTTCGGGCGTGCGGGGCGAGTCCATGGTCCGCGGCAGCCTAGTGCAGCCGCGGGCCGCCGGCACTGGACCGGCAGTACAACGCCGCCGCCGTCAGTCCAGCCAGCGATGAGACCAGGATTTGAGCTGGTCCAGCGCGGGCGCGAGCGCGCGGCCCATCTCGGTCAGCTCGTACTCGACCCTGACCGGCGCGTCCTGGTGCACGCTGCGGTCGACGATGCCGCGCGCCTCGAGCTCCTTCATGCGCTCCGACAGCAGCCGATCCGAAAGCTGCGGGATCGCCTGCGCGATCTCGGAGAAGCGCATCGTGCCGCCCTCGAGCAGGACGGCGATGATCGCGCCCGACCAGCGCTTGCCGATCAACTCGACGGCCTCGTGGAGCTTGGGACAGCAGAGCTCCTCCGGCCGCTCGATCGTCGCCACGACGACGCGGCGGCGCTCGGTTTCGCGCTCGGGCAGCATCCTGCTTCTAACCCTACGCCGCCCGGAGGACGCGCGTGTGCTCGGCGGAGCCGTCGACGGGCACCTCGCCCGCGACGTTCACCATCGCGGTGAGCGACTCGAGCGAGAGGTAGGCGATCGCCTCGAGCAGCTGCTCGTCCGTCCAGCCCGCCTCGCGTGCCTCTTCGTGCAGGTGCATCGGCGGGTGACCACGCTGCTCGACCAGCGCGCGCAGGTAGCGCAGGAGCGCCGCCTCGCGGGGGTCGGTGGACTCCCAGTCGCGCGCGGCGGCGACCTCGTCGATGCCGACGCCCGCCTGGCGCGCGGTGCGCGTGTGGATCGCGATGCCGGGCTGGCTGCGGTAGTGCTCGGCGACCGCGAGGGCGATCCGCTCGAGCGTCGGCAGCGTCAGGCTGCCGTGTCGCAACTCGGAGCGGAAGCGCGCGTACGCGCGTAACGCGGCCGGGGAGCCGGCCAGCACGCCGAGGAAGTTCGGGAGCTGCCCGCCAGACGCCATCGCGCCCTTCAATACGGGGAGCGACCCCTCGGGGGCGGTCAGGTCGTCGTGGATGTGGAAGCGGCTCATCTGCGTCTTCATGGGGCCCTCACGGCTTGGGGAGGAACGCCGGTTCTTACACTTTGTAAGTGTAGGACGGGGCCCCGGAGCCCGCAAGCGCAGTAGCGTGCCCGCGGTGGGCAAACGCACAACGCCGGTGCGCATCGGCGTGATCGGCACCGGGACCGTCGGTCAGTGGCTGCTGCGGGCGGTCCACGGCCTCGGCGCTCGCCACGGCGTCGAGCTGAAGGTCGTCGCCGTGGGCGGGCGGGACGGTCTCGTCGCCCGGCCGGACGGCATCGACCTCGAGGCGCTGCTCGGGCTCAAGGCGCAGGGCGAGTCGTTCACCCAGCTCGGCGGCGTCGAGCATTGGGCCGCCGCGCTGGACGGGATCTCGGAGATCGACGCCGACGTCCTGGTCGAGGTGAGCCAGAGTCCGCCGTCGGACGGCGAGCCAGGCCTCTCCCACATCCGCGAGGCGCTGGGGCGCGGGATCGCCGTCGCGACCTCGAACAAGTGGCCGGTGGCGCTCGCCGGCGTCGAGCTGGCGGCCCTTGCCCGGCGGAACGACGTCGGGTTCCGGGCGGAGTCGACGGTCATGTCCGGGACGCCCGTGCTGGCCGCGTTGACGGACGGCCTCGGCGGCGCGACCCCGCTGCGCCTGCGCGGCGTCCTCAACGCCACGGTCAACGCGATCTGCTCGCGCATGGAGACGGGCGCGAGCTACGCCGACGCGCTGGCGGAGGCGCAGGCCGCCGGGCTCGCGGAGCGCGACCCGAGCGCGGACGTCGACGGACTCGATGCCGTCGCGAAGCTGATGGTCCTCTCGGCGCTGGTGTTCCAGGAGCAACTCGAGCTCCGCGACGTCTCGCGTCGCGGGCTCTCCGGGCTCGACGGGGGTGACGCGCGGGCGGCGTTCGAGCGCGGCGAGCGGATCCGGGAGGTCGCCACGCTCGATCCGGGCGCTCAGCGCCGCAGCGTGGACGTGACGGCGGTGTCGGCCCGCGATCCGCTCTTCGCCGTCGAGGGCACGGCGAACACCATCCGGCTCGAGGTCGAGCCGCTCGGCGAGGTGTCGATCACCGGGCCTGGCGCCGGCCCGGCGCTGGCCGGGCAGGGAGTCTTCAGCGACCTGATCGCGCTGGCGCGCCAGAGCGCCGCGCTCAGAGCGTCGCGGCGTCGGCCGTAGAGATCGCGATGAGGATGAGCAGCAGGCCGAGGACGAACGCCCAGGCCACGATCCGCTCGGGCCGCTGTCCGATCCAGTCGGCCGGCGTGCGCGCCGGGCGGCGTCGTTCCGGGCGCGCGAGCGAGAGTGGCCGCGGCGCGCCGTCGGGGCGACCGGTGATCACCGTCGTCCGGCGGCCGTTGGCCGCCCGTTCGGGCAGCGCGGGCGCGCCCCCCCAGGCGCGCCCGGCTGCCCTCCCCGGGGACCCCAACTTTTCGCCCCACTCGCGCGCGGCGGCGGCGCCCGGCGACTCGTCCAGCGCCCGCACGGCGGCGGTACCGGGCGACTCGTCGAGCGCCCGCTCCGCGGCGGCGGTACCGGGCGACTCGTCGAGCGCCCGCTCCGCGGCGGCGCCCGGCGACTCGTCCCATTCGCGCACCGCATCCTCCACGGGCTCGGCGCGACGCTCTTCGATCACCGAGAGGCCGAGGCGCTCGGAGCGCTCGCGCATCGCCTGCTCCGCCGACTGCTCGCGGCGGCGGTCGCGACGGCCGCTCCACTCGTCGCCGGGCGGCGTGCGGCGCCGCTCCTCGGGCGTGTCGACGAGCATGAGCGACGGGCTGAACCGGGGCGCCGGGGCGTCGTCGACCACGGGCCGGCTCGGCATGCGTGTGAAGAGCTCGTCTCCGCCCCAGTCGGGGATCCGATTCTCGTTCTGCTGGTCGTACAACCCAGCGAAGCGGCTGGCGTGCTCTGGCATGACGGCGGTCGTCCTCGTCCCTTGCTTACGGGGTTAGCTGACGGGCTCGCGCTGGAGAGCAGCGCTACGCGATCGCGATTCGCCCCAACCACCTGGTTCCCCCGCTTCCCGCGTCCAACGGGAATTCAGCGGATGCGGTCGGGCACTATACCGGTCCTGAAAAGCCCTGCAACAACGGGTCTCCATTGACATCCCCATGCTCCCGGACCGGCGAACGTGCCGACCCGCACGACATGGTTGCGGACGCTCCGGCGGAACCGAAGACGGGTCTGCGACGAAGTCCCGGAGAGAGCGGGGTGAACGCGTCCGCTACTTGAGCGAGCCGCCGCTGGCGACCGCGACGAACTCCGCGACCGCCTCGGCGTCGCGGCCCTCGTAGACCTGCGCGGGCATGTTGCCGTTGCCGTCCGCGCGGCCGTTCTTGATCGCGTCGAGCACGAGCGCCTTGCTGCGCGGCGGCTCGTCGAGGTCGGGACCGACCTTGCCGGTGGCGTTGGCCGCCTTGAGCGTGTGGCACATGCGGCAGCGCTGGCCGAAGAGCTGCTGCCCCGTCTTCTGCAGGTCGGTGAGATGCTTGACGTTCGCCTCGGGGATCGAGTTGCGGTTCTTGTCGGTCGCGATCACCGCCGCGGGCACGCCGACCCCGAGCAGCAGGATCGCGAGCGCGAACACCACCGTCACCCCACGACCGCCACGCCGGCTCTGGACCCGCGCGCGCGCGCCCTTCGGCCCGCCGCTCATGGCGAGGAAGAACGCGCCGAGCGCCAGCAGCACGAAGAGGAGCACGAAGGCGAGGACGGCCATGGAGGCGGCACCTTACCCATTTGCGCGGTGGGTTGGCGAGGCAGCGCGCCGTCATCGCCGCCGCCCCGCCGCGAAGCTCTGCACCGCCGGCGCGACGCCGCGGAAGTCGGCCAGCGCGCCGTCGCCGGGGACCTCCCCGCCCGCGGCGGCCGCCGCAGGGACCGCCTCCGGCGCCGTCCGGTCGGGCAGCGGCACGACGTCGGCGGTGACGGTGACGGGTGCGGCGAGCGGCCGCAGGCCGCGCACGTAGACGTTGAGCGCCCCGCCCGCCATCGGCAGCTTCTCGAGCTTCCCGTGGGCGAGCAGCAGCGGCTCGGTCCGCACCGCCAGCCGGTGGCGCTCGTAGACGGGCGGCGGGACGATCAGGTTGATCGTCCCGAACTCGTCCTCGAGCAGCACGAACACGATCCCCTTGGCGGTCCCCGGCCGCTGGCGCGCGACCACCAGGCCGCCGATCGTCACCGGGGTGTCGTGCGCGAGCGACTCGAGGTCGCGGGTGGAGACCGCTCCGGCGGGGAGCTCGGGCCGCAGCAGCGCCACCGGATGCGAGCCGAGGGTGAGGCCGGTCGTGGCGTAGTCGGCGATCATCGCGTCCCACGCCGCGAGGGGATCCAGCGCCGGTGCGCCCGGCAGGTCGAGCGGCAGCGCGAGCTGGGTGCCCTCCTTGACCGCCGCGCCGGGCGCGCCCACGCCGCGCCGCCAGAGCGCGGTGCGCCGCGCGCGCGAGGGGCCCGGCGACGGGCCGACGGCCGGCGACGACTCGACGGCTGGCGACGACTCGTCGGCCGGCGACGACTCGACGGCGACGTCGGCGGCCGCCAGCGCGTCGCAGGCGCCGGCCCAGGCGAGGCGGTCGAGGATCGCTCTGCCCGCGCCCGCGCGGGAGGCCAGGTCGGAGAGCGAGCGGAACGGGCCTCCCTCCTCGCGCGCGGCGACCAGCGCGGCGACCTCGGCGCTGCGGGCCCCGAGCACGTAGTTGAGCCCCACCCGGATGCGGCCGTCGGGGTCGACCGCGCACTCCTCTCCGGACAGGTTCACGTCGGGCGCGATCAGCTCGATCCCGTTGCGCTGCGCCTCGTGCGCGAGCGTGTCCGGCGCGTAGAAGCCCATCGGCTGCTCGTTGAGCAGCGCGCACAGGAACTCCGGCCCGTAGTGGACGCGCAGCCAGGTCGACTGGTAGGCCAGCAGCCCGAACGCCGCCCCGTGCGCCTTCGGGAAGCCGAAGCCCGAGAAGCCGACGATCATGGTGTACACGCGCTCGGCCGTCTCCGCGTCCGCTCCATGCGTCCGCGCCGCGCCCTCGATGAAGCGCTGGTGGTACGCCTCGATCGCGTCCGCCGAGCGCTTGCGGCTCATCGCCCGCCGCAGCCCCTCCGCCTCCCCCGGCGAGAAGCCGGCGAACGCCATCGCGACCTCGATCACCTGGTCCTGGAAGATGATCGTGCCGAGCGTGTCGCGCAGGACGGGCTCCAGCGACGGGTGGTCGTAGGGGACCATGAAGCCGGGGTCCTCCCGCATCCGCTGGCGGCGCTCGATGTACGGGTTGACCGCGCCGCCGAGGATCGGCCCGGGGCGCACGATCGCGACCTGGATCGTGAGGTCGTCCAGCGACTCCGGCCGCGTGCGCCGCAGCGATTGCATCTGCGCGCGCGACTCGATCTGGAAGACCCCCATCGTGTCGGCCTCCTGGATCGCCGAGTACGTCGCGGCGTCGTCGAACGGGATGCGCGAGAGATCGACCCGCTCCCCGCGCGTGCGCGCGATCAGCTCCACCGCGCGCTCGACGCAGGAGAGCATCCCCAGGCCGAGCAGGTCGATCTTGAGGAAGCCCGCGTCCGCGCAGGAGTCCTTGTCCCACTGGCACAGCTGGCGCCCCTCCATCGCCGCCGGCAGCACCGGGCAGCAGTCGATCAGCGGGCGGGTGGAGACGATCATCCCGCCCGAGTGCTGGGAGAGGTGGCGCGGGAGCCCGTATGCCTCGTCGCACAGCCGCGCCAGCCACGCCCAGCGGCCGGGTAGCGCCGCGCGGCGCCCTTCGTCGCCGGGCCGCGCCTCGGTGTGGTCGGGCCGCTGGCCGTTGACCATCGCCTGCCACTCGGCGGTCGACATCGCGAACGGCGCGCGTGAGTCGGGATCGACCAGCGGAGCCGGCGGGCCGCCCGGGTCCAGCCCGAGCGCCGTCTCCACGTCGGCCGTCACGCCGCGGATCGCCCACGGCTCGGCCCCGCGCGCGACGCGCTCGAGCTCACCCGCGGGCAGGCCGAGCACCTTGCCGAGCTCGCGGATCGCGCCGCGCGAGCGGAACGTCGGGAACGCCGCGACCAGCGCCGAGTGCTCGCTCCCATAGCGCTCGTGGACGCGCGGGATCAGCTGCTCGCGGATGTCGCGCGGGAAGTCGAGGTCGATGTCCGGCAGCGCCTTCAGGTCCTCGTTGAGGAAGCGCCCGAGGAACAGGTCGTTCGCGACCGGGTCGATGTGCGAGAGGCCGGTGAGGTAGCAGACGATCGAGGAGACCGACGACCCCCGCCCGCGGCCCGGCGGCAGCAGCGCCCGCGCCGTGTCGGCCCCCCGGACCTCCGCCGCCACCACGCGCGCCAGCTCCAGCAGGTCGCGGTGCAGGATGAAGAAGCCGGCCAGGCCGAGCGCGTCGATGACGCGCAGCTCCTCCTCGAGCCGCGCGTGCGCCCCGGACCGGTGCGGGTTGCCGTCCGGGTAGCGCCCCTCCATCAGCGACCAGCACAGCTCGGACAGCTCCCGGATCTTCCCCGGGTCCTCCGCGCCGGGGTAGCGGTAGCCGAGGTCGACCTTGAGGTCGAAGCGCAGGCGCTCGGCGAGCGCCGCCGCCTCGGCCACCGCGCGCGGGTGGTCCTCGAAGCGCGCGGCCATCGCCTCCGGGGAGGCGAGCACGTGCGCGGTGTTGCCGCGCCGCAGCGGCTCGGACGCATCGAGCGTCGTGTGGTTGCGGAGCGCGACGAACGCGTCCTGCAATGGCGCGCGCGAGCGCGCGTGCGCGTGGACGTTCCCGGTCGCCACCGTGGCGACCCCGAGCCGCTCGGCCAGTCCGGCGAGCCGCCGGTTGCGCGCGCGGTCGTCGCGCTGGAAGGGCCGCTGCAGCTCGACGCGCAGGTCGTCGCGCCCGAACGCGCCCAGCAGCCGGCGCAGCGTCGGCTCGTCGTGCACGCCCTGGCGCGCGCACCCGCTCAGACATACCAGCCCGGCGGCGTGCTGCTCGATCGTCTCCAGCGACGACGACGGCGGTGACGTCGCCGAAGGCGAGTGGACCGTAACGTCGCTGGAGGCGGCGGCGAGGGACGAGCCGGCCGCCGAAGGCGAAGCGGATCCTCTCGCCTGGCAGGCGAAACCCTCTTTATCCCGCGTGTGGGCGTGCGCGCGCGTGAGGATCCGGCACAGGTTGCGCCAGCCCTCCTGCGTGTCGACCAACAGCGTGAGGTGGCGCCCGTCGTCGAGGTCCACCTCCGCTCCGTGGATCGCCTTCAGCCCGAGCCCGTCAGCCGCCACCGCCAGCTCCATCGACCCGCTCACCCCGTTGTGGTCGGTCAGCGCGAGCGCGCCGTAGCCGAGCTCGGCCGCGGCGGCGGCCAGCTCGTCGGGCAGCGAGGCGCCGTCGAGGAAGGAGAAGGCGGAGTGGGCGTGCAGCTCGGCGTACATGGAGTGCGAACACATGTTCGCACCCGATCCAGACGGAAACGCCGGCTCGCCCCACTGTCAGACGCGGTGGGACACGCGGTCCATAGGCGCGCGACCGGCGCACGAATACCGTCGCCGACGCTCTGGTCCGAATACGAACAAGTGGGGACGCTCGTGATGAGAAGGTCGGGATGGAAGCAGGCAGCCCTCATGGGCCTGCTCGCGCTGATGATCGGCATGGGCGTCGCGCCCGCCGCGAGCGCGCGTGAGCGGCACGGCTTTCGCCTGGAGGAAGCGACGATCGCCGAGATCCAGCAGGCGATCTCGCGGCGCCAGGTGACGACGACCGAGATCGTCAAGGGCTAGCTCGAGCGGATCAAGGCGTACAACGGCACCTGCGTGAGCCAGCCCGAGGGGATGCTGGGGCCCATCGCGATGATCCCGCACGCCGGAAAGGTCAACGCGCTGATGACGTTGAACCTGCGCCCGAAGACGCGGAAGGCGTGGGGCTTCGACGATCGGAAGGCCCGGAGCATGACGGACGCCGCCGACGCCGACCCGACCATGCCCGACGCGCTCGAGGTCGCGGCCAAGCTCGACGCGCAGTTCGCCAGGACGCGCAGGCTGGCCGGGCCCTTGCACGGCGTCGTGATCGCGATCAAGGACCAGTACGACACGTTCGACATGCGCACGACGGCCGGCGCCGACGCGTTCTGGGCGAACGATCGCCCGCCGGACGACGCAACCTTCGTGGAGCGCCTGCGCGACGCCGGCGCGATCATCCTCGCCAAGGCGAACATGGGCGAGTACGCCGCGGGCGGCGTCACGGGAACGCGCAGCTCGTTCGGCGGCACGATGTGCAACGCCTACGACACCGAGCGCGATCCGGGCGCCTCGAGCGGAGGCTCGGGCATGGCGGTGGCCGCGAACTTCGTGACCTGCGCCATCGGAGAGGAGACCGGCACCTCGGTGCGCGAGCCGGCCAAGAACAACAACGCCGTCGGGCTCGCGCCGACGCGCGAGCTGGTCAGCGCGGACGGGATGATCCAGCAGGGCATCACGACCCGGGTGGGCCCGATCTGCCGGACCGTGGAGGACACGGCCCGGATCCTCGACGCGTACGCCGGATTCGACCCGGCCGACGAGCTGACGTCGTTCAGCACGGGGCGGACGCCGTCGAAGCCGTACTACAAGCTCGCGAAGCGGCGCCTGGACGGCTACCGGATCGGCGTCATCCGCGAGTACATGAACAAGGACCTGTTCACGGCCGCGGACGCCGAGACGATCGACATCGTCGATCGCGCCATCGTGGACCTGCGCCGCCTGGGCGCGACGATCGTCGACCCCGGCCCGCACGGCGCGCTGTTCCAGAGCTGCGTGGACAAGTACTCGCCCGTGTGGCGGAACCGGCTGTTCACCGGGCAGTTCCCCGCGGCCTTCCCGGTCGACGCCAGCGGCCAACCGACCACCGACCACATCGCGACGCTCCTCGACATGAAAGGCCGCGGGGAAC
>DATHJG010000823.1:0-2016 GCA_035489875.1 Solirubrobacteraceae bacterium
ACGCGAACGCCGCGTGCCAGCTCCTGCCCGGACCGGCCTCGACGCAGCTGGCGATCTACTGCGGGCTGCGGGTGGGCGGGCTCCCCGGCGCGCTGGTCGGCGGGCTCGGCTTCATCCTCCCCGGGCTGCTGATGGTGCTCGCGATCGCTGCGCTGTCGCTCGGCGAGGCGCCGCCGGAGTGGATCCTGGGCATCGGCGCCGGCGCGGGCGCGGCGGTCGTGGCCGTCGTCGTCGCGGCGGGGATCGGGCTCGGGCGCAGCTCGCTCGCCGGCCGCCGCGACGTCCGGGCGCCGCTCTACCTCGCCGCCGGGTTCGCCGCCGTGGTCGTCGCCGGCCCGTACGTCGTGCTCGTCCTGTTCGGCGCCGGTCTGCTCGAGCTGGCGTGGCGCAGCCGCCTGCAGGTCGCGCTGCACCTGTGGCCGGTCGCGCTGGTCGCCGCCGCGACCGGCGCCTCCCAGCTGCCGGCGCTGGCGTGGACCGCGCTGAAGGTCGGCGCGCTCTCCTACGGCGGCGGCTTCGTGATCATCCCGCTGATGCAGGAGGACGCGATCGAGCGCGGCTGGATGACCGACGCCGAGTTCCTCAACGCGGTCGCGTTCGGCCAGCTCACGCCGGGGCCCGTCACGCACACGGTCGCGCTCGTCGGCTGGGCGGCGGCCGGGCTGATCGGCGCGCTGCTCGCCGCCGCGATCGCGTTCGCCCCGTCGTTCCTCGCGATCCTGCTCGGCGGCGAGCGCTTCGGCCGCCTACGCGAGAACCAATCCGCTCGGGCGTTCCTCGACGGCGCCGGGCCGGCGGCGGTCGGCGCGATCCTCGGCGCCGCAGTCCCGCTCCTCATGGGTGTCGAGGAGGCCTGGCAGATCGCGGTCCTGGCGGCGGCCGGGCTGCTGCTGGCGCTGCGCCGCCCGCCGCTCTGGGTGCTCGGAGGCGGCGCGCTGGCCGGCCTCGTCGTGGCGCTCGCGGGAGGGCCGCTGCCGTAGCCCCGGGCCGTCGATCCGCGAGGGGCTACCGTCTTGTCGATGGATCTCCAGGCCGAGGCGACCGACGTCCTCTCCCGGCTCATCCGCTTCGACACGGTCAACCCGCCCGGCAACGAGCGCGCGTGTCAGGAATGGCTGAAGGGCTACCTCGAGGACGCCGGGCTCGAGTGCGAGCTGCTGCACGCCGGGGATCCTGAGCGGCCGAACCTCGTCGCGCGCCTGCGCGGGGAGGCCGACGGACCCGTGCTCGGCTACCTCTCCCACGTCGACACCGTGCTGGCCGACGCCGCCGACTGGCGCCACGACCCGTGGTCGGGCGAGATCCACGACGGCGCGGTCTGGGGCCGCGGGGCGATCGACATGAAGTCGCAGACGGCGGCCGAGGTCGTCGCGGCCGCGCAGCTCGCGCGCCAGGGTTGGCGTCCGCCGCGCGGCGAGCTGAAGGTCATCTCGGTCGTCGACGAGGAGACCGGCGGGCGGCTCGGCGCGCAGTGGCTGACCGAGCAGCGCCCCGACGTCGCGTACGTGGACTGGCTCGTCAACGAGGGCGGCGGCGCGGTCATGCCGTACGGCGACCGCCGCCTGTACGGCGTCTGCTGCGCGGAGAAGGGCACGTTCCGCTTCCGCGTCCGGGCCCGCGGCCGCGCCGGCCACGCCTCCGTCCCCGCGCTCGCGGACAACGCGCTCCTCAAGCTGCTCCCCGCGCTCGAGCGGATCGGCACCGGCCGCGCGTCCTACGACGTCGTCGACGAGCCGCGCGCGTTCCTCGAGGCGATCGGCGAGGACCCCACCGATCCGGCCGGAGCCGTGGATCGCATGCGCGCCGTCGAGCCGCGCCTGGCCGCGATGCTGGAGCCGGCGCTCGGTGCCACGTTCGCACCCACGCTGATCTCCGCCGGGGAGAAGATCAACGTGATCCCGGCGCGCGCCGAGTTCGCCGTCGACTGCCGCCTCCCGCCGGGCCTGGATCGCGACGTCGCCGCGCGCCGCGCGCACGAGTTGCTCGGCGAGATCGACGGGCTGGCGGTGGACTTCA
>DATHJG010000824.1:0-3424 GCA_035489875.1 Solirubrobacteraceae bacterium
GCACCTGCACCGGATCGAGCTCCAGCCGGACGCGCACGCTGCCGGGGCGCACGCGCGCCGCGGCGGCGTGGGCGATCCCGGCGAGGTCGATCGGGCGGCGCTCGGGCGGGCGGCCGCTCTGGGCGAGCAGCATCAGGCCGTCCAGCAGCTCGTCCATGCGGTCGACGGTCTCGAGCACTCCGCCGCCCATCGCGCGCAGCTCGCCCGCGCCCGCTTCCGGATCCGCGAGCGCGACCTCGACCTCGGTCTTGGCGACGGTGAGCGGGCTGCGCAGCTCGTGGCTCGCGTTGGCGACGAAGCGCTGCTGGCGCGCGAACGCGTCCGCCATCGACCGCAGCTCGCGCCCGGCGAGCGCCCAGCCGAGGGCGGTGGCGAGGAGCGTCGCGCCGGCGAACGCGACGACGTACTGCGTGGCGAGCTGCGACAGCGCGCTGTCGGCCTCGGCGGGCTCGAGCGTGCGGTCGAGGTGCCCGCGCATCAGCCAGTACGACGCCGCCATCAGGACCGCGACGAAGACGGCGAACACGCCGCCGTAGAGCGCGGTCAGGCGGACGCGCAGGCTCGGACTCACACGCGGTAGCCGCTCCCGCGGACGGTCGCGACCAGCGGCGGGTCGCCGAGCTTGCGCCGGAGCGTCATCACGGTCATCCGCACGGTGTTCGAGAGCGGGTCGAGCTGCTCGTCCCACGCCTTATCGACGAGCTCCTCGGGCGCGACCACCGCGCCCTGCGCCGCAAGCAGCACCTCGAGCACCGCGAACTCCTTCGGCGTCAGGTCGAGCGGGCGGCCGGCGCGCGTCGCGGTGCGCCCGGCGGGGTCGAGCGCAACGTCGCCCGCCTCCAGCACGGGCGGGCGCGCGGCGCCGCTGCGCCTGGCGAGCGCGCGCAGGCGCGCGACGAGCTCGGCGAAGCGGAACGGCTTGGGCAGGTAGTCGTCCGCGCCGAGCGAGAGCCCGGCGACGAGGTCGTCGGTGGAGCGGGCGGCGGTGAGCATCAGCACCTTGGTCTCCGGCTGCTCGGCCGTGAGCGTGCGGCACACGTCGTCGCCGTGCATCACAGGGAGGTCGCGGTCGAGGACGACGACGTCGTACGGGGCGATGCGCGCCTTGTAGAGCGCCGACGCGCCGTCCGCGGCGAGGTCGACCGCCATGCCCTCGCGGCGCAGGCCGCGCGCGACCGCGCCGGCGATCCGCGGTTCGTCCTCGGCCACCAGCACGCGCATGCCGGGCATCGTGGGGGCGGGCGATGAAGGCGGGCTCAAGCGGTTTATCGGGAGCTGACGCACGCGGGTCCAGGCTCGGCTGCGAACCGTCCACCTCACAAGGAGGATCCGTGTCATCGAAGACCAAGCTCCGGCGCACGCTCGCGCTCGCCCTGGCCGGCGGATCGCTGGCGATCGGCGTCCCCGCCGCGCTCGGCGCCGGCGGGTCCGACTCCGGCGCGCCCGCGACCCGCTCGGTGCAGAACGACCGGAGCGCGCAGGACCGGCCCGGCCACGACTGCCCGGAGCGCGACCGCGCGCAGGGCAGCGGCTCGGGCGACGCCGACGCTGCGACCCCGGAGGTCTGATGCTCGACGAGCGCCACGACGCGGCCCGCGCCGACCTGGAGGCCGCGCTGTACGAGATCAAGCGCGTGATCGTCGGCCAGGACGCCATGCTGGAGCGGCTGCTCGTAGCGCTCCTGGCCGGCGGGCACGTCCTGCTCGAGGGCGTGCCCGGCCTGGCCAAGACGCTCACGGTCAAGACGCTGGCGTCCGTGCTCGGCGGCACGTTCCGCCGCATCCAGTTCACGCCCGACCTCGTCCCATCCGACCTCGTCGGCACGCGCATCTACCGCCCGGACACCGGCCGGTTCGACACCGAGCTCGGTCCCGTGTTCGGCAACTTCCTGCTCGCCGACGAGATCAACCGCGCGCCCGCCAAGGTGCAGTCCGCGCTGCTGGAGGTGATGCAGGAGCGTCAGGTGACGATCGGAGGTGAGACCCATCCGCTCCCCGCGCCGTTCCTCGTGCTCGCCACGCAGAACCCGATCGAGTCCGAGGGGACGTACCCGCTGCCCGAGGCGCAGGTCGACCGCTTCATGTTCAAGCTCCTCGTCGACTACCCCACGGTGGGCGAGGAGGCCGCCGTGGTCGGCCGGGTGATCGGCGCGCTGCCGCAGGTCGCGGAGCAGCTCGCCGCGGCGGACCTCGAGCGCCACCGGGCGACCGCGCAGCGCGTGTTCGTCGACCGCGAGGTGATCGGCTACGCCGTCGCGCTCGCGGACGCCACGCGCCGGCCGGAGCGCTACGGGATGCACGAGCTCGCGCCGCTGATCGAGTACGGCGCCAGCCCGCGCGGGCCGATCGGGCTCGTCCAGGCGGCGCAGGCGCTGGCCGTACTGCGCGGCCGGTCGCACGCCGTCGCCGAGGACGTCGCCGACCTCGCGCCGGACGTGCTGCGCCACCGGCTCGTGCTCACGTACGACGCGCTCGGCGACGGGGTGCGCCCCGACGACGTGCTGGACCGGATCCTCGGCGCGGTCGGCGACGTCCGACGGCGGCCGATCGGGGAGCGCGACGAGGCCGTCGCGGTCGGCGGCGAGGCAGCGGCATGAGTGGACCGCTCGCCCCGCCGCCGGGGCACCAGGGCCCGGGGCCGCTGCCGGGGTCGCTGGTCGAGGCGCTCGACCTCGTGCTCGCGCGCCGTGCCGCGGGCGTCCTGCCGGGGGAGCGGCGGGCGGCCGGGCTCGGCGACGGCACCGAGCTCGCGCAGGTGCGGCCCTACCAGGTCGGGGACGACGTCCGCCGGCTCGATGCCGCGGCGAGCGCCCGCACAGGGCTGCCGCACGTGCGCGACCACGTGCCGGAGCGGACGCTGACGACCTGGGTGCTGCTCGACGTCTCCGCGTCGATGGCGTTCGGCACCGGGCCGCGCTTGAAGTCGGATGTTGCCGAGGGGGTGGTGGAGGTCGTCGGCCGGCTCGCCGTGCGGCGGGCCGGCCGCGTCGCCCTGCTGACCTGCGGCGCGCCCGTGACGCGGCTGCTGCCGCCGTCGAGCGGCCGCCGCGCGCTGGTCGCGCTCCGCCGCGCGGTCGCGCAGGGCGTCGCGCCCGACGGCACCGCCCCGCCGGAGGACGCGCTCGCCGCCGCGCTGCGCCGGCTTGGCCGCGTCGCTCGCGGACCGGGCCTCATCGTGGTGGTCTCCGACTTCCGGGAGGGCGAGCCCCACGAGGGGCGTCGTGGAGTCGCCGGCCGCGAAGGCGTCGGCGCACGCGGACGTCGCGATCTCGCCGGCCGCGACGACGAAGGCATCGGCGCAGGCGGACGTCGCGATCTCGCCGGCCGCGACGACGAAGGCATCGGCGCACGCGGACGTCGCGCTGTCGCCGGCCGCGACGGCCCCGCCATCCGGCCCGAGTGGATGCGCGCGCTGCGCGCGCTCG
>DATHJG010000825.1:0-4118 GCA_035489875.1 Solirubrobacteraceae bacterium
CTTCGGGGGTGACAGTGGTGGCCATGGGGTTCTCCTTAGGTTGTTTCATGCAGACATGCCGCCGTCTACGAACAGCGTCGTTCCCGTGACATATGCGGCGTCGTCGGAGGCGAGGAACCGCACGGCGGCGGCAACCTCCTCCGGCTGCCCGGCGCGGCGCGCGGGAATCGCCTTGACGACGTCGACGAGCAGGTCCTTGGTCATGTCGGTCTCGATGAAGCCGGGTGCCACGGCGTTGACGGTGATCCCGCGGCGCGCGACCTCGTGCGACACGGTCTTGGTGAGGCCTATTAGGCCGGCCTTGGCGGCTGCATAGTTCGCTTGTCCGGCGTTCGCGCGCGGGCCGACGACCGACGCCACGTTGACGATCCGGCCGTAGCGGGCCTTGAGCATCGGCTTGAGCGAGCGCTTGGTGAGGCGGAAGGCGGCGGACAGGTTCGTATTGAGGACCGTGTCCCAGTCCTCGTCCTCGATCTGGATCGCGAGGTTGTCGGCGCGCACGCCGGCGTTGTTGACGAGCGCGAGCACCGGGCCGCCGAGCGCCTCCTCGACCTGGGCGAAGAGCACGTCGGGCGCGCCGTTCGCGACGTCGCCGGCGAGCACCGCGGCGGTGCCGCCGGCGTCGCGGATCGACGCGACGGTGGCGCTGGCGCCCGCCTCGTCGGCGCGGTAGTTGACCGCCACGTGCCAGCCGTCGGCGGCGAGCGCCTTGGCGATCGCGCTGCCGATGCCCTTGGACGCCCCGGTCACGAGCGCGACGGCTCCCTCGGGCCGGGTCCCGCTCACGCCACGCCCCAGTCCACGACGCCGGCGCCCCAGGTGAAGCCGGCGCCGACGGCGGAGAGCAGCAGCCGCTGGCCGGGGCGCAGGCGGCCGTCCTCGCGCAGCAGGCTGAGCGTGAGCGGGATCGAGGCGGCCGACGTGTTGCCGGTCTCGCCGACGTAGTCGGCGACCCGCTCGGCCGGCACCTCCAGCCGCTCGGAGACGGTCTTGAGGATCCGGCCGTTCGCCTGGTGGTAGACGAACAGGTCGATCTCGTCGAGCGTCACGCCCGCGCGCTCGCACGCCTGCTGCGTCGACTCGACGAGCACCTTGACGGCCATGTTGAACGTCGTGTGCCCGTCCATGATCAGGACGCGGTCGGCGTGCGTGGCGACGATCGCGTCGGCCATGCCGCCGTCGGACGAGAGCAGGATCGGCCCGATCGCGCCCTCGCCGTCGGAGCTCAGCACGACGGCGCCCGCGCCGTCGCCGAACAGCGAGGCGGTGCGCTTGTCGTCGAGGTTCGTGATGCGCGAGAGCGTCTCGGCGCCGATCACGAGCACGCGCTCCGCGCGGCCGGTCTCGACCTGGCCCGCGGCCATCGAGAGCGCGGAGAGCCAGCCGGTGCAGGCCGCGCCGACGTCCAGCGCGGCGACGTTGAGTCCGAGGGCGTGGGCGACGAGCGGCGCGGTGTTCGGGGTCAGCTCGTCGGGCGTCATCGTCGCGACGATGACCATGTCGATGTCGCTCGCCCTGAGGCCGGCGTCGCTGAGCGCGCGACGCGCGGCGGCGAGCGCGAGATCGACGGTGCGCTCGTCGGGCGCGGCGTAGCGGCGCTCGCGGATCCCCGTGCGGCGGACGATCCAGTCGGAGTCGACGCCGATGCGTTCGGCGATCGGGCCGTTGGGGACGACGCGGTCGGGCAGGCGGTGGCCGAGGCCGACCACGCGGGCGGTGCGGGCGGGGGCGAAGCGGCCGTTCAGCATCGCGCTCGTCGCCTGCTCGGTCGTGGCGGTGTCAGGCATGGACGGCGGGCTTCGCGGAGGACGGGGCCGTCGTGGTCTCGACCTTCGTGCCCGGGACGATGCGCTTGGCCAGTCGCGCGAGCACCTTGCCCGGGCCGACCTCGATGAATCGAACCCCGCCCGCCCTCGCGCCGGCGTCGTGCAGGGCGGTGAACGTCTCGCGCCAGCGGACGGGCCGGATCAGAGCGCGGGCGAGCTCGTCGCGCGGGTCGGTGAACGGCCGCGCGGACGCGCAGGAGAACACCGTGAAGCGCGGCTCGTCGAGCTCGACCTCGTCCAGCGCCGCGCGGAAGGGGGCGACGGCCGGAGCCATCGAGGGCGAGTGGAACGCGCCGGCCACCGGTAGGCGGATCGTGCGCTTGCCGAGCTCGCTCGCGACCGCTTCGGCGCGGTCGAACTTGTCGCGGTCGCCGGCCAGGACGATCTGGCCGGGGGCGTTGTCGTTGGCCACGGTGAGGCCGGCGGCATCGGCGACCTCGGCGGCCTCCTCCGCGTCGGCCCCGACGAGCGCGATCATCGAGCCGCGGGCGTCCGCCTCCGCCATCAGGCGGCCGCGCAGCACGACGAGCTCGAGCGCGGCGTCGACCGTGAGCACGCCGGCGGCGGCGAGCGCGGCCAGCTCGCCGAGCGAGTGGCCGGCGGCGGCGCCGGGCTGCACGTCGTCGGCGATGCCCTGCCAACCGGCGATCGACGCGCAGAAGATCGCGGGCTGCTGGAAGCGGGTGCTCTCCTCGACGCGGGCGAAGGGATCCTCACCAACCAGCTCGATGCAGCGCTCGAGGAGATCGGGCGCGCGCTGGGCGACGAGGTCGCGCATCTCAGGGGTCTGGCTTCCCTGACCGGGAAAGACGACGGCGATGTTGTCCGTGACCGAGTTCACACCGCCCACCCTTGTCCGTGCGAGGCCGGATTCCCGGAAGATCCGCCGTCCTACCCCCCGGCCGGGGGGGTCCGCGGGGCGTGGTGGGGGGTTCTGCCGGCGCTACGAGATCAGCCCGAGCCGCTGCGCCTTCTGCACGGCCTCCGCGCGATTCCGGACCGAGAGCTTCCGGTAGAGCGACGACGTGTGCTCCTTGACCGTGTGCGGCGACAGGAAGAGCTGCTCCGCGATCTCGCGGTTCGTGGCGCCCGACCCGATGAGGTCGAGCACCTCGCGCTCGCGCTCGCTCAGCGCCGGGCCCGCCGGCGCCTCGTGGGGCCGGAAGACCGTCATGCCGAGGCCGACCATGCGGACCGCTCCCGCGATGTCGGCCGCCGGCCAGTCCTTGGAGATGAACCCCGCCGCGCCCGCCGCGCGCGCGGCGTTCGGGCTGATCCGGCCCGCGCCGGAGATCAGCAGCACGCTCGTCGCCGGCGACTCGGCCCGGAGGCGCTCGCAGATCTCCGCTCCCGACTCCTGACCCACGAACAGGTCGACCAGCGCGACGTGCGGGTGGTAGCGGGTGAGCAGCGTCATCGCCTCCGTGCCGTTGCGCGCGCTCAGGCAGCGCTCCACCCATGGCTGCTCGCCGAGCATGAGCCGCAGGCCCCAGTGCACGACCTCGTGGTCGTCGACGACGAGCACGCGGAGCTTGCGGTCGCTCGTGCCGGACGCGATCCGACGGGGGCTCACGTCAGGCACGCTCATGCGGCACCGCCAGCCGAACCCGCCAGGTGCCCGGCTCGCGCGCGCCGAACTCGACCAGGCCGCCGAGCTGCAGCGCCTCGAGCGCCGCCAGCCGCAGCCCCATCCCGGAGATCGTGCGGGACCGTCCGTGCACGCCGTCGTTGCAGACTTCCATCACCCATGCGCCCTCCTGTCGCTGCAGGGTCACCTCGACGTGTGTCGGCGCCGCATGCTTGCCCGCGTTGCGCACGGCCTCGACGAGCACCGACTGCGCGAGCGACTCCAGGTCGGCGGGGACGCCGACCTCCTCGCTCCCGGGCGTCAGCACGATGCCGAGCCCGGGGTCCGCGTCGCGCAGGCGGGCGACCTCGTCCAGGAACGTCGTCTGGGTCGCGGGCGCGGACCGGCCGAGCGGTCGCTGCAGCGCGCGCCGCAGGTCGCGCAGCCCGGCCTGCAGCTCGACCGTCACCCGCTCACGCGCCTCCGCCGACAGCGCGGCGTCGCTGGAGACGACGAGCAGCACGCCGAAGAGCCGCTGGATCACGCCTTCGTGGACCTCGCGCGCGAGGTCGATGCGCTCCTGCAGCTGGCGCGCGCGGGCCTGCTGGAACGTGGCGTGGCGTGCGGCCTCGGCGAGCGCGGCGGACTTGCCGAGCGTCCAGATCAGGTCGCGCTCCTCGCCCGAGAGCGGGCGGCGCGGGCGCCGGTCGGCGAGGATCACGCCG
>DATHJG010000826.1:0-2477 GCA_035489875.1 Solirubrobacteraceae bacterium
GGTGAAGCCGGCCTTCCAGAGGGCCCCGTTGACGGTGTCGCGGCAGCCGAAGGGGACGAACAGGCCGTTCCACAGACACCACGCCGCGAACGACGAGCAGTCGGCCTGGGTCGGGTATTGGCCCCTGAACGCGATCTTGCGTTGGTCGATCCCCTGCCAGCGCTGCGCGCCCTGCGTGTAGTGCACGGCGCCCTTGTGGCGGTAGGCCAGCAGCGCGGCTTCGGCGGCGGCGCTGCGCGCCTTCGCGCGGTGCGGCGCCGAGAGTCCGGAGACGCTACTCATCGGCGATCCTCTCCTCGTCTACCTCGTCCGGCGGGATCCCGGCCGGGTCGTCGGGCGTCAGATCGTCGGCGCCCTCGACGGGCTCGGCCGGCAGGTCCGTGTCGTCGTCCGGCGCCTCGGGCTGCACGGTCATGGCTCCTCTTTCTCGCGGTCGTCGCCGCGGTCGTCGTCCTGGCGACGAGTGCCACGGCCGTGGGCGCCGAGGTACGTGCCGACGACGCCGACGGTGGCGCCGAACAGCGTCGCCAGGATGTTGCTCAGGGACTGCGGGAAAGGCGGGTGGATGAGCGCCCCGGCGGTGATCGCGACCATCGAGAGGGCGATGCCGATCGCGAGCGTCATGGCGACCAGCCCGGCCCAGTCGGGCTTCATCGCGTGTGCGCTCGCGGGTCGCCCTTCATCTGACCGAAGTGCAGATGCGCGACGCCGTTGGCTGAGCCGGTCGTGCCCAGCTCCTGGCCCCTGCGGATCTTCTGGCCCGCCTTCACGTCGGCGACGCCGTGGGCGTAGAAATACTCGTTGCCGTTGGCGCCCCTGATCGTGATCTGATCGCCAGCGAACCGACCCGAGCCCTGCGGGTGCTTGGTGACCTTCACGACGACGCCGCTCTGCAACGCGACCATCGGGGTGCCGACGGGCACGCCGATGTCGATCGCGTTGTCGGACTGCCAGTTACCGAGCGTGTGCGTGCCCTGGTGCGGGGCGCCGATGAGATCGCCCTTCTTCGCGGTCGGCCAGCCGACGCTCTCGGTCGGCGTCGTCGGCGGCGTCTGCGTCGTCGACGAACTGGTCTTGCCCTTCACGACCGTGCTGGACGGCCCCTCGGACGTCTGTGCGAGCGTCTGGAGGGCTTCGACGGCCGCGCCCTGGTCGAACCGCTGCTTGGGCGCTGGTGACGCTCCAGGCGTCTTGTACGCGGTCTGCGCGCCCGGCGCCCTCGCGGCGAAGGCGGGCGCTACCGGCGCGGTGGCCGTCGGCTTCGGTCGCGGCTGTAGGAGCTTGGCGAACGACGTCAGATCGACCTGGCTAGCGCCGGGGTCGTAACCCAGGTGCTCGGGCGTCTCGGTCGGAGACGACGACGGGCCCGACGGGGCCGACGACGGGTCCGCGAGCCTGGTCGGGTTCCTGCCCCCGAGGATCGTCTGGATGTAGTTCTGCGTCTCGGCGGGGAGTGCCCCTCCGACGCGGCCCGGCCCGGCGTTGTAGGCGACCAGCGCGTCCCTGTATGACCCGAACTGCTTGACGTAGCGGGCCATGTTCTTCGCGGCGACGTTCAGCGCCGCGATCGGGTCGAGCGGATCGACACCCCAGCCCCTGGCCGTGGCCGGCATGATCTGAGCGATGCCGAGCGCGCCGGCCGAGCTGCGACGGCGCCCGGTGATGACGTCCTCCGCGAAGCCGGACTCCTGGTTGATCTGGCGCTCGAAGATGTTCGGGTCGAGCCCGACGCGCCGCGCTGCCTTGCGCGCGGCGGCGCGGTAGTCCGTAGCCATACTCGTTCCCCCTCTCGGGGTCGTTCAGATCAGCCCGTCGGGAGCGCGCCGGCGCTCGTCGGCAGGCGGGCGCCGGAAGTCGGGAGCCGTCCACCGTCGGTCGGCAGACGGCCGCCGGTGGTGGGGAGGCGGCCCGACGGCTTCTTCTTCTTCTTCTTGTCCGGCACGACGCGCTCGCCGTTGACCAGGCCGCCCGGCCGGGTCTCGATCTGAAGCTCGTTCATGCGCGTCTCGATCTCAGATGCCCGCTCGCGCAGCCGGTCGTATTCGGGCGTCGAGTTGTCGGCCGAGATCCGCAGGTCGGTGCCCGGCGCGATCCGGCGGCGCAGCTTGGACATCTCGCCCTGGACCACTTCGCTCTCGTCGTAGAGCCGGTTCAGCTCGCCCTGGTTGGCGTCGTAGGTGATCGCCCGCACGGCGCCACGCGCGAGCCAACGCTGCGCCTCGCTCATCTCGCGTGCGTTCTTGCCCTTGACGCCCTTGCCGAACAGGTCGACCAGGCCGCCGATCGCGCCCGGCTGGCCCTGGCGGAAGGCGTAGTCGATCTTGCGCGGCCAGCCCCAGACGCCGCCCGTCGCATCGGCCGGCCCGTAGTCGGGGACCAGGCCGAGCTTCTTGCGCAGGCCCGCGTTCTTCTTGCCGAGCGCAATCGCCCACTCCGGCGCGCGCGTGTACGGCTCGGTGTCCGGCGAGATCTGATCG
>DATHJG010000827.1:0-2006 GCA_035489875.1 Solirubrobacteraceae bacterium
GCGCGTGCGCCCGGGGCGCGGGTCCGGCGAGCTCAAGCCGTGATGATCGGCGAAACGCCCGACGGCCCGAAACCCGGCGGCGCCAGGGGTTCGTGCCCGGGAGTCATCCGCCACGGCGCGGATCGCCCGGCGCCCGACGGCCTGCGCACGGCGGAAGGCTTCGCGAACGCTATCCGCGACGCCGACGCGGACAGCTTCCCCGGGGCGGCCGGTACGGGGAGTCGCTCGCGATCGGCGGTCAACTGACACTCGACGTGCCCCTTTCACGCTCGCTTGGAACCCGCTCACTGCTCGACGCATCGACCGGGGAGGTCGTCCCCGCGTTGAGCGACGGTCACAGGATCCGCTGCCAGCCGATGCAAAGGGCACACCTCTATGGCGCTGGTCCTGACAATGCCTCGTGCTTGCGCTTCATCGGAGGCAACACTCGCGTCGTCGTCCGGCACGGTCGCCCGGCGCGCTGCTCCTATCGCCTGAACGGAGCAACGAAGGCGGGCGGCGTCGGCGTCTTGCCACGGTCCATCACACCGCTATGCGACACCGTGGCGCCCGTTTGCGACGCCCGCCCCGCCGGAGGGCGGGGCGCGGTGTCGCTCGTGCCGGAGTTCGGTGGGCCTAGAAGAACGAGCTGATGCTCTTCTATACGGCCTCGATGTCGTCGGTCACTGCGGGATGACCATGCCGGCGGTGACGCGGCCGCGCTCGAACGCGCTGAGGCCCATTCCGGTGCGCCAGGCGGCTTTGCGATGTCGCGCGGGAATCGGGATCCAGGCGACGTGAAAGCCGGGACCGATCTTGACCCGGCGATCGGCGGTGAAGCCCGGACCGCGTAGCCGGAGCCGCGTGCGGCAGCGCGCCCGCACGGGCGCCACGCAGCGCAACCCGACGCGTAGAACAGCGCCGCTGACCTGCGCGTTGCGGTCCATCCAGCCCGAGTCGATGCTCGCGGAGGCGTCAAAGCAGGCATCGCGGGGAGCGGGACCCGGGTCGCCCGCGGGCAGCGTCCCGGTGAACACGCAGTGCCCGGCGTTGAACGTCACGTGCGTGCCGTCGAAGTCGAAGTCGTCGATGTTGTTCAGCGGCGGTGAGAGTAGACGCACGGAGCCGTCGTAGCCGTCGTAGCCGTCGTAGCCGACGAGCGCGAGCTGAGCGAGCCCGTTGGCCGCAAGCCGCGCGACGATGGCCCCAGTGGGTGCGGCCGAAACGCGCGGCGCAGCGAGCGGCACCCTGGCGATCTCACGAAGCGCGGGCTCCTGGGGCGTGGCGGTGATGATCCGGGGCGCGCCCTCGGCGCGTCGGGCGGCGACGAGCCGCCCGTCGGGCGCAAGGCTCCAGGCATACCCGTCCGCAGGCACGCGGTAGACCTCGCTGCCGCTGCGAACGTCCATGACCACGACCTGGGAGTCCGGCTCATCCCGTAAGAACACCGCGACGTAGTCGCCGCTCGCGTCGACCACGCCGCTGACGCCGGCCGGCACGCGCAGCTCGCGAGGAGCGCTCGCCGGGCTGCTCGTGTCCCAGCGGGTGAGCCGCGACGGTCCCTTGTCGGGGTCGACGAACTCAAACGCGAGCGCGAACGACCCGGCCACCGCCAGTTCGTCGGGGTGGAAGGGGAACCGCTCAAGTGGCCCCGACCGGGGTCCGAACGCTGCCGGGACGGCGTTCCTCGCCGCACTGCTCTCGGCCGCCGCCGTGGCCGGGATGAGCGTCACGGTGTCCACGGCCACCGCCTGCCCGGACGCCGCCAGGTCGATGACCGATTCCTCCGAACCGGGAACCGAGAGCAGCCGCCCGGCCCCGCCCGCCACCGGATACGCCTTCAACGCCGCCTGCCCGCGGCGCGTGAACCCGACGATCACCTCGTCGCCGGCTAGCACCGGCTCATCCTGAGCGCTGTGCGCCGCGAGCTGCACGAACGACCACGGGGTCACCGCCGCCTGCTTGGAGTCGTCACCGCCACAACCCACAAGCCAAGCTCCGGCCAGCACCGCGATGCTCAACCCCCA
>DATHJG010000828.1:0-2716 GCA_035489875.1 Solirubrobacteraceae bacterium
AGCGTGAACAGCGCCTCCGGGACGAGCTGCTCGAAGTACTCGCTGTTCGAGATCGAGGCGATCACGTGCAAGTTCGCCGCGTCGATGATCGTGTTCGCGTTCGTGTGCACCTCGAGGTTGAGCCCGAACGCCTCGGCGAGCGCCGCGGTCTTCTTCAGCTGGTTGATGCCGCCCTTGAAGGACACGTCCGACCGCACGATGTCGACCGCCCGCGACGTGATGTACTCGGGCGTCGTGTACATCCCGCCGGGGATGACCTCCACCCCGGCGATCGGGATGTCGAGCTTGTCCGCGAGCATCCGGTAGCCGTGGATGTCGAAGTCGCGCAGCGGCTCCTCGTACCAGTGGTAGTCGAGCTCCTCGAGCACCCGTCCGACGCGCAGCGCCTCCGTCTGGTTGTAGTTGCCGGCGACGTCGATCATCAGCGGGTACCCGTCCCCCACGGCCTCGCGCACGGCGGTGCACAGCCCGATGTCGCGCTTCGCGTCGCCCCAGACGTGGATCTTGTACGCCTGGTAGCCGCGCTCCTTGTACTCGACCGCCTCGGCGGCGAACTGCTCGACGGTGTCGTGTTCCATCGAGCTCGCGTAGACCGGCACCTTGTCGCGGGCGGCGCCCAGCAGGTGGTGGAGCGGTGCTGCGACGCTCTTCGCGTAGAGGTCCCACAGCGCGACGTCCACCGTGCCGATCGCGAACTGGGTGGTGTAGAGGAGCCGGTCCAGTCGCCACATCTCCTGCCAGATGGCCTCCCGATACGCGGGGTCCTTGCCGAGCAGGACAGGCCGCAGCCGGTCAGCGATCGAGTGGGCGAGGCTCAGGCCGCCGTAGCCGCTCACCACCTCGCCGGTCAGCCCTTCATCCGTCTTGAGCTGGACGGCGAGGAAATCCGTGATGTACGCGCCGATCGACTGGCCCCCGTAGAGGCTGGGCGCCGCGAGCCCCTCGGGGATCGGCGGACGAAACGACACCAACCGGACCTCGGTGATCTTCATGCCTCGCTCCTCGCTAGCAACGGCGCGTGCGGCTCCGACCGGACACGCGGAGGCCGCACTATGCCGGGCCGTCACCCGAATCCGGCACGCGGCCGCGAGGGACTGTTGTGGGGTTTTCCACCGGCGGCGTAGACGGTGCGTTCATCGCGGCGCGAGCCGCACAGCGCCGTCGAGCCGGATCACCTCGCCGTTGAGCATCGGATTCTCCACGATGTGCCGCACCAGCGCCGCGTACTCCCCAGGTTCACCCAGGCGCCGCGGATGGGGTACCGAGGCGGCTAGGGACTCCCTCGCCGCCTGTGGGAGATCGTCGAACAGCGGCGTCGAGAACAGGCCCGGCGCGACGGTGACGACGCGGATCTGCGCGTCAGCGAGATCCCGAGCGGCCGTCAGCGTCAGGGACACGATGCCACCCTTCGAAGCTGCGTACGCAGCCTGGCCGATCTGTCCGTCGTATGCCGCGACCGACGCCGTATTGACGATCACCCCCCGCTCGTCGTTCCATGGGTCGTTAACGCTCATCTGGACGGCGGCGAGCCGCATGACGTTGAACGTGCCGACCAGGTTCACGTCGACGGTGCGCTGGAAGACGTCGAGCGGATGCGGCACGCCCTTGCGAAGCACGCGCGTCGGCAGTCCGATGCCGGCGCAGTTGACGACGACACGCAAGGTGCCGAGCTTGCCGGCGCGTCGGACGGCAGCTTCGACCTGGGTTTCGTCGCGGACGTCGGCGGCGACGAACGCGTGGCGCCCTTCCGACTCCACCTGCCGCTGGGCTGAGGGCAGGTCGAGCACGACGACGTCGGCCCCGTGGTCGCTCAGCACCATCGCGGTGGCGCGACCGAGCCCTGATGCCCCGCCGGTGACGAGGGCGACCGTTCCGTCAAGCTGCATGCGCATTGCCTCTCTTCCGCGCTCCGCCGGGCGCGCCTCGTGGTGTGTCCGATCATCGAGCAGCTCGGCGGAACGCCGACGCCGCGGAGGCGAAGCTACGCACGGTCGATGCGCGTGCCCGCCCCCGCGCGTGCGCATCTTGGAGAGCCGCACAACCGACCCACTTCGAACGACCGACAACCCGGTGCATGACCGAAGGTGACTGAGCCCCGCTCGAGGCGGAGACGGGTCAGTCGAGCGCGACGCCGGGAATGTCCACCTCGACGGCCTCGACGCGAGCGGTCGTCTTGAAGCCGGCGTTGATGCGCTCGACATCGGCGTCGGCGATCAGCATGTAGAGGGTCCGGCCGTCGGGCCCACCGAGGACGGAGTCGACGACGTAGTTGCCACCCTGGGGCGGGATCGAGATCGTGTCGGTCACGGTGCCGTCGGGCAGCACGCGCTGGTATTCGCCTTGCAGGCACAGAGACACCCAGACGCCGTCCTCGACGTCCGTGCAAATACCGTCGACGACGTGCGTTTCGGGCGGCCCGAACTCGTGGACGACACGCTGGTTGGAGAGCCCGCCGTCGGCGTCGATGTCGAAGGCCGTGAGCCGGGTCTGCGGACTGCCGAAGGACTCCGAGACGAACAGCTTCCGACCGTCTGCGGAGATGGCCACTCCGTTCGGGAACTCCAACCCGCTCCCGACCTGCTCGAGCCGCCCGTTCGGGTGGCGCAAGATCAGGCCGGTCGGCCGCAGTTCCTCGCCCTCGAACCAGTGGAAGCCCATGTGGCTCGCGTAGGCCCGGCCCTGGCGGTCGACCGCCATGTCATTGGCGTGGATGCCG
>DATHJG010000829.1:0-3746 GCA_035489875.1 Solirubrobacteraceae bacterium
CCGCCGCGAGCGCCGCGGCGCCGAGCGCGACCGGCTCATGCTCGACGACGATGCGCCGGTAGAGCTCGAGGTCGAGCTGGTCGGAGCGTTCGAGGACGATCATCGGCACGCTGGCACGATCCGGTCGGTGCCTGCGCGCCCGCCCGCGCGAGCCGGCAGCGGCGGCCCGGCGCTGGGCAGCGGACCTCGACGCGTGGCGGCATCGCCTGCAGGGTGACAGCGAGCCCGCGACGCGAGAGGGCTCCCGTCGCCGGGAGCCCTCTCTGCAGCTGGCCTGTAAGCCGGATTCTGTCGTGAGCAGTCATCCATCTGAGCGGCCTACCTGGACCTCGGCGGGCAACCTGCGAACGGTCCTGCTCGGCCTTGCATCGGGTGGGGTTTACCTGGCCGCCGCGTCACCGCGACGCCGGTGCGCTCTTACCGCACCTTTTCAACCTTGCCTGCCCGTGACGGCGCTTGTCCGTCACGGACGTGGGCGGTGTGTTTTCTGTGGCACTGTCCCGCGGGTTTCCCCGGGTCGGCGTTACCGACCACCTTGCCCTGTGATGTCCGGACTTTCCTCGAAGGACGAACCTCCGCGACTGCTCAGCCAGCAAATGCACGGTAGCGCGGCGACCCGATAGCGTCCCGGTCCATGCGGATCGGAGTAGTCGGCGGCGGGCTGATGGGGTCGGGGATCGCGGAGGTGTGCGCCCGCGCGGGCGTGGACGTCACGGTCGTCGAGGCCGACGCGGGCGCGGCCGAGCGTGCGCAGCAGCGGATCGAGAAGTCGCTGGACCGTGGCGTGCGGTCGGGGAAGCTCTCGGCCGAGGAGCGCGGCGTCGCGGCGGAGCGGCTCGCCTACGCGATCACGGTCGACGACCTCGAGGGCTCCGACGCCGCGATCGAGGCGATCGTGGAGAACGAGCTCGCCAAGCGCGAGCTGTTCCACCGCCTCGACGCGGTCCTGCCCGACGCCGAGTTCCTCGCCTCCAACACGTCGTCGGTGCCGATCATGAAGCTCGGCGCCGGCACGTCGAAGCCGGAGCGCGTGCTCGGCCTGCACTTCTTCAACCCGGTGCCGGTGCTGCCGCTGGTCGAGGTGGTCCGCTCGATCATGACCGGCGACGAGGCGCTGGAGCGGGCGCGTCACTTCGCGCAGGACACGCTCGGCAAGGTGTGCATCGACTCGCAGGACCGTGCGGGCTTCGTCGTCAACGCGCTGCTGGTGCCCTACCTGCTGTCGGCGATCCGGATGTACGAGTCGGGCTTCGCGTCCAAGGAGGACATCGACGAGGGGATGATGAAAGGCTGCGCGCACCCGATGGGGCCGCTCGCGCTCGCGGACCTGATCGGGCTCGACACGCTGCTCGCCGTCACCCAGTCGCTCTACAAGGAGTTCCGCGATCCCGCCTCCGTCGCGCCGGCGCTGCTCAACCGGATGGTCGAGGCGGGGTTGCTCGGCCGCAAGAGCGGCCGCGGCTTCTACGACTACGCGACGGGGTAGCTCAGCCGAGCACCGACGAGTGGCGGGCGACGACCTGCCACCGGCCGGAGTGCCTGGACCAGACGTCGGTGAGCCGGAAGACGTTGGAGAGGTTGACCGTCGAGTACGACGCGATCTGCGAGTAGCGCGCGTGAATCACGGCCGTCTCGCCGAACACGTCGATCTCCATGTCCTCGAACGCGAACGTGGTGATCGTGTAGCCGCCGAGCGCGGCGCCCATCCACTGCTCGCGCGTCATCGGCTCCGGGTCGAGGTGGATGGCGGTGAAGCGGAAGCCGTCGGCGACGAGCTCCTCCAGCCGCGCCGCATCGCGCTCCTGGTGCGCCTGCATCCACTCCTTCTCGAGCCGGCGCAGCTCCTCGCGTGCTTCCTCGTCGCCCATCTGCGGAGGCTATCCGAGCGCACGGCGGCCCGGCGCCGCCGACCTCAGCTCAGCTCGCTGCCGCAGTCGCGGCAGCGCCCTCCGACCACGCCCGCGCCCGCCGACCAGCGCGGCGCCAGCTCGCCGTGGCAGACCGGGCAGGCCGTGGAGGAGGTGGCGGCGGACAGGCCCTCCCAGGCCCCGGACAGCACGTCGTCCAGCGTCGCCTCGCCACGTTCCTCGCTCCACAGCTGCACGTCCTCGTCCCGCTCGATCAGCAGCACCGCCATCTCGCTACACCACCTTCCGGAACACTCCGACCACGCGCCCCACGATGCTGACGTCGCGCGTGCGGATCGGTTCCATCGTCGTGTTCTCCGGCTGCAGGCGCACGTGGTCGGACTCCTTGAAGAAGCGCTTGACCGTCGCCTCCTCGCCCACGAGCGCGACGACGATCTCGCCGTCGGCCGCCGTGTCCTGCGGGCGCACGACGACGTAGTCGCCGTCGAGTATCCCCGCGTCGACCATCGAGTCGCCCCGCACGCCGAGGACGAACTGCCCCTCCCCGCCGCCGGCGATGTCGGGCACCTGCACGTAGTCCTCGATGTTCTCCTCCGCGAGGATCGGCTGGCCGGCCGCGACGTGGCCGATGAGCGGCAGCCCGCTCTGGCCGCCGACGACGCTCTTTGCGGCGTCCACCGCCTTGTCGAGCATCTCGATCGCGCGCGGCTTCGACGGGTCCCGCCGCAGCAGGCCGACCTTCTCCAGGTTGGCCAGATGCGCGTGCACCGTCGAGGACGAGGCGAGCCCCACGGCCTTGCCGATGTCGCGCACCGTGGGTGGGTAGCCGTAGCGGGCGGAGTACTTCTTGATGAAGTCGAAGATCTCCTGTTGGCGCTTCGTCAGATCCTTGCCGATGTCCATGCGGCGTGCGGCTCCTGAGGTCGGTCGAACATGTGTTCGATAACGTAGCTGGGGCGTCGGACGGATTCAAGGAACGCCATCATGCCTGCATATGACCACCTTGCATGAGGACCCGCGCGTCCGGCGCGGGATGGAGCGACAGCTCGAGCTGCGCCGCCGCCTGATCGACGATGGCGCGCGCCCAATCGGGTGGAAGCTGGGGCTCGGGACGGCCGCCGCGATGGAGCGGCACGGGACCAGCGCGCCGCTCGTCGGGTTCCTCACCGACCGCGGGCTGCGCGAGCCGGGCAGCGAGGTCGCCGTCGGCGGCTGGGCCAAGCCGACGGCCGAGCCGGAGATCGCCGTCCACGTGGCGCGCGACGTGCCCGCGGACGGAGACCGCGACGCGGTCACGGCCGCGATCGGCGGCTTCGGCGTCGCGATCGAGGTGGTCGACCTCGGCGGCGGCGAGCTCGAGGACATCCTCGCCGGCGACCTCTTCCAGCGCCACGTCGTGCTCGGCCCGGCGACGAGCGGCGTCGCGCTCGCGGACCTGCGCGGCGGCGAGATCCGGCTCGGCGAGGACGTGCAGTCGGTGGGCGACCCGCTGGCGCTGGTCGGCGACCCGGTGGCGGCGCTGGCGCACCTCGCGACACACCTCGCCGCGTTCGGCGAGACGGTGCGCGCGGGCGAGGTGCTCATCACGGGCTCGATCGTCCCGCCGCTCTCAGTCGGCCCCGATCAGCGGCTCGAGTACCGCCTGGAGCCGCTCGGCGAGCTGGCGCTGCGGTTCGTGGCGTGAGCCGGTCGCGGCGGTGGGCCGTGGTTATACTCCGCGAGCCCTCGCGCCGATGGCGGAATTGGTAGACGCGCCAGGTTGAGGGCCTGGTCCGGGATAACCGGGTGGAGGTTCGAGTCCTCTTCGGCGCATGTGAGAAAGCCCCGCCATTTGCGGGGCTTTCTCGTTCTCAGGGCGCCTGCTCCCGGGAGCGCGGG
>DATHJG010000830.1:0-3574 GCA_035489875.1 Solirubrobacteraceae bacterium
CGCGTTGGATGACGGTGACCTCGACCGCTACGACGCGCTGCTGGCGCCAACCGTGCCTTTGTCGCGCCATATGTTCGCCGCGCCCACGCCCTACTACAAGACGGGCGTCGTCTTCCTCGCCTTCCTCAACGGCCACCAGCAGCACTTCCGGATGGTCGGCGGGCTCGAGAGCGGCCGCAGCGTCCTGCACCTCGCCGAGCTGTTCGTGCTCGCCGACCGCGCCGGCCTGCTGCGCGATCCCGACCGGGCCGCCGCGCGGATGCGCGGCGTGCTGGAGCTCGCCGGAGTGGAGCAGCCATGAGCCCGCGGCTCGAGCTCTCGCGCCTCAGCCTGAACCAGATCACGATCGACCAGTGCTCGCTGCCGGAGGCGATCGAGGCGTGCGGGCGCGCCGGGCTGACCGTGATCGGGCCGTGGCGCCACAAGGTCGCGGAGATCGGCGTCGAGCAGGCCGGGCGGCGGATTCGGGAGGCCGGTCTACGGGTCTCCAGCCTCTGCCGCGGCGGCTTCTTCCCCGCCGCGGACGCGGCCGGCACGCGCGCGGCCGACGAGGACAACCGGCGCGCGGTGGAGGAGGCGGCGATCCTCGGCACCGACGTGCTGGTGCTCGTCTGCGGCCCGCCGATCGGGCGCGACGTCGACGGCGCGCGTGCGCAGATCCTCGCCGGGATCGAGCGGCTCGTGCCGCACGCGGAGGAGCACGGGGTCCGGCTCGCGATCGAGCCGCTGCACCCGATGATGATCTCCGAGCGCTCGGCGATCGTGACGCTCGGGGAGGCGCTCGACCTGGCGGAGCGGTTCGACGCGCTGCGCGTCGGGGTCGTCGTCGACGCCTACCACGTCTGGTGGGACCCGCGCCTGTACGAGGAGATCGCGCGCGCGGGCCGCCGCATCCTCGGCTACCACGTCGCGGACTGGCTCGTCCCGACGAACGACCGGCTTCAGGGCCGCGGGATGATGGGCACGGGCGTGATCGACCTCAAGCGGATCCGCGCGGCCGTGGAGCACGCCGGCTACGACGGTCCGATCGAGGTCGAGGTGATCAACCGCGAGGGGTGGGAGCAGCCGGGCGACGACGTCGTCGCGGAGGCGTGCGAGGCGTTCCTGCGCGCCGCCTAGTGACAGCGGTCCCAGCCGCCGCCGAGCAGCTGGTGGCGCAGGGTCCGGTACGCCGGCCGCACGTGGCCGCGCGGGCCGAGGAACGCCGAGTCCCAGTTGGTCACGGTGGGCGGCGCCTGCCAGTGGTAGAGGTAGACGCGGCGGATGCGCGGGCTCACGCACGCGAGCTTGAAGACGTGGCGCGTGGACCGCGCGGCGTGGCGCTGGGAGTAGCGGAACTCGCGCTTGACGGTCGCGCCCGCGTACTCGCGCCGCACGACGAGCCCGCCGGTCTCCGTGAACCAGATCTGCCCCCGGCCGGTGATCCGCAGCAGCGTCTGCGTGCCGGTCGACTTGAGCTGGTTCGTGTCGCCGTAGTTGTGCAGGCCCCAGATGCGCGGGCGCTCGGTGGCGTAGCGCGCGAAGCGCCGGACCCAGCTCGTCATGTTGCTGATGTCGAGCATGTCCGCGCCGACGATGCGGCAGCCGCGGCAGTTGCGCACCATGATCCCGAAGTAGCGGGCGACGCGACGCGGGCGGTTCGCGGTCGGCTGCAGCGGGTGGTTCGCCTCATTCCAGGTGATCCAGTCGCGCACGTCGGGATAGCGGGCGCGCAGCCGCCGGAACTCGCGCGCGAAGACCCGGTCGGTGGGGAGCGCGCGGCGCAGCTTGTCCGAGCGCAGCGAGCGCTCGAGGCCGAGCAGCACGCGCGTGCCGGCCGCGCGCGCGGCCTCCATCCAGGTGTCGAGCCGCTCGAGCTGCCGCGGGTCGTGCAGCGTGTCCAAGGGGGTGATGAAGCGCGCCTCGCGGAGTCCGAGCCGCTCCCAACGGGGGTCGGTGAACATGCCGGGCTTCTGTTCGCCGATGCCTATCAGCGGCGGGGCGGCTGCAGTTGCGGGTGACGCGAGCGCCAGGGCGATGAGGAGAGCGAGGAGGGCGCGAGCGATCATCCGTGACCTGTGCCGAGTGAACGCCGGGCGAGGGCGGGAGTTGCGCCCCGCGCCTTGCCGGGGACGAGATCGAACCGAGTGACGCCTATGTCTCGTCATGCCAGACATTCACGTCACTCGCGCGATCGTCGCAATCGCATCCGAGCAGCAGGGCCTGATCAGGAGCCGCCAGCTCTACAACGCGGGGCGGTCCCGCGCCGGCGTCAACCGGCTCGTGGTCGCCGGCTGGCTGCACCCGATCCACGACGGCGTCTACGCCGTGGGACACACTGCTATGACCACGCACGCCCGGTACCTCGCGGCCACCTACGCGCTGTGGCCGAACGGCGTGCTCGGTCATCGCTCGGCGGCCGCGCTGCAGCGCACAGCATCCGGCGGAGGGCCGATCCACGTGATCGTGCCGACCTACAACGGCCATCCGCATCGCGGCATGATCCGCATCCACCGTCAAGCCATACGCGAGGATGAGGTGGAGACTCGGCACGGCGTCCGGTGCACGTCCGTGTGCCGCACGATCCTCGATCTTGCGGCGTCGGCGCCACGCCTCCTCGAAGACGCCTTCGAGGAGGCCCAGGTGCTGCACGGGCTTACGCCCGAGGAGCTGGCGTGCGCGCTCGTGCTCCGGCGCGGGCATCGGGGCACCGTCCGGCTCCGCCGCCTGCTCGACGGCGCCGTCGATCCCGGGAAGGTGCAGAGTCGGCTGGAGCTGCGCTTCCTCCAGCTCTGCAAGGCGTACGGCCTGCCGCGCCCCCTGACGCAGGTCCGGCTCGGCCGCTGGCCGGTGGACTTCTACTTCCCGGACGAGCGGGTGGTCGTCGAGACGGACGGCCGCCGCTTCCACGCGTCGGCTGCCAAGCGAAGGCGCGACGCCCGGAAGGACCGTGACATCGAGGCGCGCGGCGATCTTGTCTTGCGCCTCGTCTGGGCGGACGTGGTCGACTGCGCGCCCAAGGTCGCAGCTTCGATCGCCGCGACACTCCACACCCGCCGAGTGTCGTGAATGTCTCGCATCGCGAGACGTTCACGACACTCGACCGCAGCGGATCACGAGACCGACGCGCGGCGCGCCGTGGTCCGCCGTGGCACGAGGCGGTGGGGGAGCACGACGTCGTCCCCCGGCTCCTCCGGACCCGCCAGGATGTGGCGCGCCGCCACTGCGCCGAGGTCGTAGAGCGGCAGGTTGACCGTCGTCAGCTCGACGAAGCGCGCCGGGCGCGTGTCGTCGATCCCCGCCACGGAGACCTGGCCCGGCACGTCGACGTCCGCGTGGCGGAACGCGGTCAGGACGCCGATCGCCGCCTCGTCGTTGGCGGCGACCACCGCCTCCGGCAGCGGCCGGCAGGCGAGCAGCCGGCGGCCCGCCGCGACGCCCGCCTCGAAGTCGAACCCGCCGTCGAAGCGCAGGTCGTCGGCCAGCCCCGCCGCGGCCATCGCGTCGGCGAAGCCGGCCAGCCGCTCGTCGCTCGTGTACAGCTCGGCCGGTCCCTGGACGAACGCGATCCGGCGGTGGCCGAGCGAGATCAGGT
>DATHJG010000831.1:0-5806 GCA_035489875.1 Solirubrobacteraceae bacterium
GCGTCGTCGCGTCTGAGATCTCCCTAGCCAGGGCCCCCGGTCCGGCCTGCTGAACCTGCGTGCCCATAGGCCGGGAGACTGCTGAGAGCCCCGTGCAGTTGATTGCGTGAGCTGATCCCGAGCTTGCCGAAGACTTTGTGCAGGTGGTACTCGACCGTCCGCGGACTGATGAACAGTCGGGTGCCGATCTCGGCGTTCGAGAGGCCGTCGCGGGCCAGCCGCGCGATCTGGGTCTCCTGGGCGGTCAGCTCACCGCTGGTCTCGACGGCGCGCTTGCGAGCGGTCTCGCCGGTAGCCAGGAGCTCGCGCCTGGCCCGCTCGGCGAACGCCTCGATGCCCATCGCCGTCAGCAGGTCGTGGGCGGTGCGCAGCTGCTCGCGCGCGTCGATGCGGCGGCGCTCGCGCCGGAGCCACTCGCCGTACAGCAGATGCCCGCGAGCCAGCTCGACGCGGACGCGGGTCCGGCCGAGGCGCGCGATCGACTCGCGGTAGAGGCGGTCGGCGGCCTCGCCCTCGCTCAGCAGCGCGCGGACGCGGGCCTCGATCCCCAGCACCCACTCGCCGGGCGTCGCACGCGTGCGCTCGGACAGCCACTCGAGCGCGGTCGTGAGGAGCGTCACATCACCGGTCCTGGACGCCGCCTCGGCCAGCTCGGGCACGACCCAGGCTCCGGTTCCCAGCGGATCGCGCTCGAACACGTGCCAAGCGGCGTCGCGCGCGGCGTCGTGGCGACCGAGGCCGTTGTAGAGCACCGCGCTCGCATAGGAGTTCCCGGTCCAGCCGCGTGCGGTCGCCTCCTTCGAGGTGGCCTCGATCAGCTCCGACGCCAGCGCCTCCTGGCCGCGCCAGGCCGCGAGCGTCATCTCGGCGTTCCGGAGCGGCGGGTTCCCGGTCACCTCCGCGATCAGGCGATCCTCCTCGATCGTCAGCGCCACCGTGGTGAGCTCGCCCGCGAGCAGGTGGCTCCTGGCGAGGAAGCTGAGCGCGAGCTGCAGATGCACGAGTGCGCCCGTGTCGCGGGCGAACTGCGCCTGGCGAGCGGCCAGGACGTGCCAGGCTTCGGCATCCCACAGCTCGATCGCGACGATGGCGCCGGCCCGTCCGCCGGCGGACCAGAGCGAGCGGCGGGCTTCGTCGTCGTTCACGTCCAGGGCGAGCAGCAGCTCGAGTGCCCGGGTGAGCGTCGGCGCGGCCGCCGCGTATCCCTCCGTCAACCGCAGCGCGAAGGCGTCGAGCAGGACGTCGGCCGCACGCGGCGGTTCGCGACCGGCGGGCGCTGCGCGCGCGGCCTCGGCGGCTGCCGGCACGCCGCCGGGGATGTCCAGGTCGTTGGCGATCGCGGCCCCGAGCGCCTCGAGGTGCGTCTCGCGCGCCAGGTCGGCGTCGAGCGGCTCGAGGCGCCTGGCGGCATCCGCGAGCAGCCGGCCGGCGTCGCTGCCGCGTTGCTGCTCCAACGCGATCTGCCCGCGCAGGCGCTCCACCTCGGCGGTCCGGAGCGCGTCGGGCGGGCCGGCCTCGACCGCGACCAGCAGTCCCAGTGCCGCGTCGAGCGCGCCTGCGTCGCGCGTTGCCCGCGCGGCCGCGAGCAGACGCTGCGCGCGGCCGCCCGGGTCGGGCGTCAGCATCGCCGCGCGCTCGAGGAAGGCCGCGGCCGCCGCCAGGCCCCCGCGGCCCTGCGCTCGGCCGGCCGAGCGCGCGAGCTCCTCGGCGACGCCCTCGTCGGGCCCCGGCGTCGCCTGCGCCCGGTGCCAGGCGCCGCGGTCGGGATCGATCCCCGGATCGGTGACCTCCGCGAGCGCGCGGTGCACGTCCTGTCGGTCCTGAACCGACGCCGACCGATAGACCGCCGAGCGCACGAGCGGATGACGAAACCGCACGCGGGCGCCGATCTCGAGCAGGCCGGCCTCGACGGCCGGCGTCGCCGCCTCAGGCCCGATCGCCAAACGCTCGGCCGCTCGCCACACGAGTACGGGGTCGCCGACGGGATCTGCCGCCGCGAGCCGGAGCAGGCGTCGGGTGTCGGACGGAAGCGCGTCGAGCCGGCGTCGGAAGCTCTCCTCGATCCGCCCCGAGAGCGGCACCCCGCCGGGGAGTCCGAACCCGCCCGCGAGCTCGGCCGGCGTGAACCCCCGCAACAGCTCCAAGAGCGCGAGCGGGTTGCCGCGCGCCTCGCTGACGATCTGGTCGCGGACGCGCGGGTCCAGCGGACCGGTCAGCACCGAATCCAGCAGCGTGAGCGCATCGCCCTCGCGCAGACCCTCGACCGCGAGCTCCGGCAATCCCGCCAGCTCGTCGCTCGCTCCGCGCGCCGCGAAGACCAGGCCGACGGATTCCGCCTCCAGGCGGCGCGCGACGAACGCCAGGACCTGCGCCGAGGCGCGGTCGAGCCACTGCTCGTCGTCGACCAGGCAGATCAGCGGCCGCTCCTCGGCCACGTCGGAGAGCAGGCTCAGCGCCGCCAGGCCGATGAAGAAGCGATCCGGCGCCGACCCGGGACCGATCCCGAACGCCGTCCGCAGCGCATCGCGCTGCGGAACCGGGAGATGCGCGAGGCGATCCAGCATCGGCGCCAGCAGCTGATGCAACCCGGCGAACGCGAGCTCCATCTCCGACTGGACGCCCACGGCACGCGCCACGCGGAAGCCCGATGCCCGCTCGACCGCGTACTCCAACAGCGCCGTCTTGCCCACGCCCGGCTCGCCGCGCACCACCAGCGCCCGGCTCTGGCCCGCGCGTACGGCGTCGATCAGCCGTTCGAGGACGTCGGACTCGCTGCGCCGGCCCGTCAGCTCCGCCGCACGCCCTCGGATGGAGGAATACGTGGCCATCTGCCCGCCGCCTGACGTTACACGGCGTGCGCGGCTGGGCGTCACGCAACGACCCGCGTCCGGCGCGGTCCCTCCGGGGGAAGTGACCGCGCCGGGAGCTGGGTCAGGGACCGTCGTGCGGCGAGGGACCGGCGCTCGTGGCGCCGGTGTTCGCGCCGCCGGTGCTGAAGCTGGGACCGGAGTCCGCGTCCCCGGGGCGCTGACCGATGGGCGGCAGCGGCGGCGCGTCGACCAGCTCGCACGGGGCGACCGGCCCCTCGACGACCTGGGTGCCGAGCGAGGACACGGCCGAGCCGACGCTGCTCGTGATCACCAGCGTCTGACCCGCGCGCACGTCGCCGCGCGCGATCGTGAACGTCGCCGAGCCGCCGTGGCGGACGCCCACCCGCATCGGCCCGTGCCCACCGGTGGCGGCTCGGCCGCGGGGCTCGCGGCACATCTTCCCGGCCGGCGTGTAGTCGACGACCGCCGGGATCCCGGCCGCGCGCAGCTTCTCTTGCAGGCCGGCGGCGTCGCGCAGGCTGCGGACCTCGACGGTCACGCTGCCGTCGGACTGCTTCTCGACGGCATACGCCGTCGCCGCGGGGTCGCCGCCGGTGCCGACGAACACGGCCGCGGCCGTGGCCGCGACCGCGCCCGCGGCGAGGACGAGACGCGCGCGCGGGACACGCCGCGCGGATGCGGGAGCGACCGTCTCGGGCGCGGGCCGCTCGGCGACGACGGCGCGTAGCTCGGTGAGCAGGCGCTCCTCGAACGTGGTGGGGGTCATGATGCCTCCAGGGGGTGGGAGGTGGCGGTCGATGCGTCATCGAAGAGCTGGCGGCGCAGCGCGCCGCGGGCACGGTGCAGGCGCACGCGCGCGGTGACCGGGCGCAGGCCGAGCACGGCGGCCGCCTCGCTCACCGAGAGGTCGTCGAGCGCGACGAGCTCGAGCACCGCTCGCTCGCCGTCTGGGAGCTGCGCGACGGCGGCGAACAGCGCGCGGGATTGCGCCGCCGCGTCGATGCGCTCCTGCATGCGACCGAGGTCGTCGTCCTCGAGGAGGCGCCGGCCCTCCACGCGGGCGTGCGCACGGCGCTCGCGCGCGGCGCGGCGATGCTCGGACAGGACCACGATCCGCGCGACGCCGAACAGCCAGGCCGCCGGGCTGCCGCGCTCGCGCCGGTACCCGGCCGCCGCGTCGATCGCGGCCAGGAAGACCTCGGCGGTGAGGTCCGCGGCGATGTGGGGATCCGCGACGCGCCGCGCGACGAACCGCTGCACGCCCTCCACGTGGGCCCGGTAGAAGGCCTCGAAGACCTGCGGGTCGTGGGCGATGCGCGGGAGCTCATCGGGGTTCATGTCCGTTCTTGGTCCGAGCACGGCGATGCGTTACAGCCGCCCTGCCGGCACGGGTTGCGCCCGTGCCGGGCGCGGGCGGATCTGGCAGCATGACCCCGTCCCGCCTGACGCCCACCGAGGAGCAGCCATGGCCCACGCCGAGTCCACCGACACGCCGGGCGAGCCGAAGATCACCGGGCACGAAGTGGAGCAGATCGAGCGTGCCAACGCGTCCGGGCTCGTGCCGGTCGTGTTCGTCCACGGCCTCTGGCTGCTGCCCAGCAGCTGGGACCGCTGGGCGGCGGTCTTCGAGGAGGCCGGCTTTGCGGCGCTGACGCCTGGCTGGCCCGACGACCCCGAGACCGTCGAGGAGGCCAACGCGCATCCCGAGGTCTTCGCGCACAAGACCGTCGGGCAGGTCGCCGACCACTTCGATCAGATCATCCGCCGGCTCGAACGCAAGCCGGCCATCGTCGGACACTCCTTCGGCGGACTGCTCACCCAGATCCTCGCCGGACGCGGCCTCGCCGCCGCCTCGGTCGCGATCGACCCCGCACCGTTCCGCGGCGTCCTCCCGCTCCCGATCTCCGCCCTGAAGTCCTCCCGCCCCGTGCTCGGCAACCCCGCCAACCGCAACCGGGCGGTGCCGCTCACCTACGAGCAGTTCCGCTACGCGTTCGCCAACGCCGTCAGCGAAGACGAGGCCAAGGAGCTCTACGAGACGTTCGCCGTCCCGGCCTCCGGCGCGCCGCTCTTCCAGGCCGCGACCGCCAACCTGAACCCGTGGACCGAGGCCAAGGTCGACACCGACAACCCCGATCGCGGTCCGCTGCTGATCATCTCCGGCGAGAAGGACCACACCGTCCCGTGGTCGATCGCCAACGCCTCCTTCAAGAAGCAGGAACGCAACGACGGCGTCACCGAGATCGTCGAGGTCCCCGATCGCGGACACGCGCTCACGATCGACAGCGGCTGGCGCGAGGTCGCCGACACCGCGCTCACGTTCGTCCAGCGCTTCGTCTAGCCCCGCACGGACGGGTAGCCGTACAGCGTCAACGGTCCCGCGGGACAGCAGACCGGGAGCACGGAGGGCGCAAGCATCGCCGACTCACCGTCGGGGCCGCGCTGGACGGTCGCACGGACAGCACGCGGTCATAGATCGACTGGGCGGCAGCCCCGGCCGTCCCGCACTTGGAGGCTCGACACATCATGTCTCGACATAAGCCCCTGGCTGCCTTGGCGGTCGTCATGGCCGCGCTCGCGGTCGCCGCCCCGGCGGCGAGCGCGGGCACCGCGAAGACCTCGCCCGCAGTCCACACCGCCGCGGTACGCAGCGCGCAGTTCTTGCCGGGAAGCCTGTTCTGCGGGATCCTGCGCTTCTACTCCCAGACGGGCACCCCGCCGCTCAACGGGTGGGCCTTGGGGGCGTACTTCACGGCAGGCTGCGGAGGGCCGTAGCCGCCGATCCAGACCTTCGGTCGGCGTGGGTCGGGTGGTTCGGGGCCATGCCGCCGCGGCGCCGGGCGAAGTCCTAGCGGCATGCCGGGGCGTCGAACGCAGCGGCGCCTGCGCGCGCCCCGGCTGCCCGCCGCCCGACGAGGAGTGCAAGGGAGGGGTTCTGCGCCGTCGCCGATCCACGGAGGCTACGGCGCGGATCG
>DATHJG010000832.1:0-2951 GCA_035489875.1 Solirubrobacteraceae bacterium
GCGCGAACAGGCGCAGGTTCTCGCGCACCGAGAGCTTCGAGTAGATGGCAGGCTGCTGCGGGACCCAGCCGACCTCGCGGCGGTCGAGCGACACGCGGCCTGCGGTCGGCGTCAGCGCGCCGGCGAGGATCTGCAGCAGCGTCGTCTTGCCTGCGCCGTTCGGGCCGATGATCGCGACGAGTTCGCCCGGCGCGGCGGTGAAGGAGACGTCCTGGAGCGCGCGGCGGCTGCCGTACGCCTTGGACAGCGCCTCCGCGCGCAGCGCCTCGGGTACCCCGGTCCGTGACGCCGCCATCGCGCCCAGGCTATCTACGACGGCGCCGCCGACGCGGCGGACGCGGCCTCGTCGGCACCGGCCAGCTCGGTCCCGCACGCCGCGCAGTACGCGGCCTCGTCGCCGGCCGGGGTGCCGCACTCCGGACAGCGTCCGCCCCGCGGCGGCGGAGTCGGCGGGCGGGCGCCGTAGCCGAGCTCGGCGGCCGTCGGCGTCCCCCACGGCTCGAGCACGATGTGCTCGCGGAAGTAGACGACGCTCTCGCGCACGACCGCCGCGAGCGGGAGCGCGAGGAACGCGCCCGCGAAGCCGTACAGGCGGCCGCCGATGAGGAGCGCGAGGATCACCAGCAGCGGGTTGATCCGCAGCGCCTGGGAGAACACGGTCGGCGCGACGATGTGGCCCTCGATCTGCTGCAGGGCGGTGAACATGACGCCGAGCCACAGCGCGTCGAGTGCCTCGCCGCTGAACAGCGCGACGACGATCGGCGGGGCGGCGCCGATCGCCGGGCCGACGTAGGGGATCAGCTCGGCGAAGCCGTAGAACGCGCCGAACACGAGCGCGTACGTCCTGCCGTCCGGGAAGACGCCGAGCGAGCCCATGATCCACAGCGCGACGCCCGCGCTGGTCCCCATGATCACGGAGAACAGGAGTTGGCCGCGGACGTAGCCGAACACCGCCTGCTGGACGCGCGTCGGGTAGTCGTCCTCGGGCGTGCCGTTGCCGCGCGGGACGACCGATCGCACCGTCGCGCCGATCCGCTCCCCGTAGAGGAGCATGTACACGGACAACACGATGATGAGGATCAGCGCGATCGAGCCCTCGATCAGGGTCGTGATCGCGTCGCGCGTGAACGCGACGAGATCGCCGGAGCCCTCCGTCACCCGGGCGCCGAGCGTCTCGAGCGCCGTCTTGCCCTGGTCGGCGACTTGGACGTCGATGCCGTTGTCGTCGAGCCAGCCCTGGAGGTTGGACAGCTCGGCGTTCGCGTCGTCGACGATCCCCGGCACGGCGTCGGAGAACTTCGACGCCTGGTCGCCGATCGGCTGGGCGAGCACGGCGACGATGCTCGCGAGCACGACGATCAGCGCGAGGTACACGAAGAGGACGGCAAGCCCGCGGGGAAAGCGCGCGCGCTGGAGCATCACGACGAACGGGTTGAGCAGCAGCGCGATCAGCGCGGCGACGACGAAGATCAGCGCGACCGGCCCGGCGGCCTTGACCAGGAGGTACGCCCCGACGATCCCGAGCGGGAGCACGACCGCCTGGATCCAGCGGGGGATCACGACCGGATCGACGGTGCGCGGCGCGGTGCCGGCCGGTGCGGGCTCGGGCTGCCGGGGATCGCCCGCGTCCGGGCTCACCGGCGGGTCCTCGGCCCCGCCCGCGTCCGGGCCGACCGGCGGGTCCACGGCCCCGCCCGCGCCGATGTCCTCGTGGCGGTCCTGCATGCCCCAAGTATGCGCGGGCCGCCGACGGTGCACTAGCGTCTGACGCTTGACTGCGATCCTCTTCGTCGGCGACGTCGTCGGCTCCGCCGGACGACGCGCGCTCCGAACCGTGCTCGGCGACCTGCGCACCGAGTTGGGCGCGGACTTCGTCGTCGTCAATGGCGAGAACGCCGCCGGTGGGATCGGCATCACGCCGAAGCACGCGGACGAGTTGTTCGCTGCCGGCGCCGACGTGATCACGCTCGGCAACCACACCTATCGCCATCGCGAGGTCTGGCCGTACCTCGAGGAGCGGCGGGAGATCATCCGCCCGGCGAACTTCCTGCCGACGCAGCCGGGTCGCGGCACAGCCGTGGTCGAGCGCAACGGCGTCACCCTCGGCGTCGTCAACCTCGCCGGCAACCTCTACATGAACCAGGCCGCGCCGGCTCTGTTGGTCGCGGACGAGGCGGTGAAGGAGGTCGCCCGCGCCGATCACGTGCTGGTCGACATGCACGCGGAGGCGACCAGCGAGAAGGTCGCGCTCGGCTGGCATCTCGACGGCAAGGTGACCGCCGTCGTCGGTACCCACACGCACGTCCCCACCGCCGACGCGCGCGTGCTCCCGGGCGGGACGGCGTACATCACCGACGTCGGGATGACCGGCGCGCGCGGCGGGGTGATCGGCGTGCGGCGCGAGCAATCGATCGCCGTGATGCGTACGCACATGCCGCAGCGCTACGACCCCGCAGAGGAGGACCCGTGGATCAACGCGGTGCTCATCACGTGCGGACCGGAACGGCGCGCGCAGTCGATCGAGCCGGTGTTGCGCCCGGTGCCCTGATCCCGGGCCGCGCCAGGAGCGCGACCAGCAGCAGCGGCAGGAACCAGACGAGGTAGAGGTAGAACCAGTGCGTGACGGTGAGCTGGAGCGCGATCAACACCGCCGCGCCGAGTGCCGCGACCGTGACCTCATCCCGCTCGCGCGGGAAGAACGCGACCGCGACGGCGAGGGCGGCCGCCGCGACGGTCAGCGCGGCCTGGAGTCCGTCGAAACCGCCGTAGAGGCCCCAGATCGAGAACGGCGACGATCGCTCGGACTGGAACGCGAGCGTGCGGTTCCAGAATCGCTCGAGACCGGAGCCGAGCGCGACGGGCAGCAGGACGAGCAGGCCCGCTCCGACCGCCGCGACGACGCTGCGCACACGCCCGCGGCCGTAGCCGGCGAACAGCGGCACGAGCGCGAG
>DATHJG010000833.1:0-2219 GCA_035489875.1 Solirubrobacteraceae bacterium
CACGTTGCTGTGGCGGTTGGCCTGCGTCGCGGTGATCGTCAGGTCGGCGTCCCAGACGACGATGTCGGCGTCGGCGCCGGGCGCCAGCGTGCCCTTGCGGCCGGTCATCCCGTGCACCCGCGCCTGATTGGTGGAGAGGACAGCGACGAAGAGGTTCTCGGTGATCATGCCCTCGCGCACGCCGTGCGTCCACAGCACGGACGCGCGCTCCTCGACGCCGGGCAGCCCGTTCGGGATCAGCGTGAAGTCGTCGGCCCCCAGCTCCTTCTGGCCGGCGTAGTTGAACGAGCAGTGGTCGGAGCCGAAGATCTGCAGGTCGCCCGCCTGCAGCCCATGCCACAGCGCCTGCCGGTTCGACGGATCGCGCAGGGGCGGCGAGCAGACGTACTTGGCGCCCTCGAAGCCGGGGCGCGCCAGGTCGGCGTCGGAGAACACGAAGTACTGGCCGCAGGTCTCGCCGTAGACCGTCTGCCCGCGCGCGTGCGCCTGCTCGATGGCCTGGAGCGCGGGCGCGCAGGAGACGTGCACGACGAGCAGCGGGCAGCCGGCGATCTCGGCCAGCCGGATCGCGCGGTTCGTCGCCTCGGCCTCGACCGCCTCGGGCCGCGTCAGCCCGTGCCAGCGCGGCTCGGTGTCGCCGCGCGCGAGCGCCTGCTCCTGCAGCTTCGCGATCGCGTCGCCGTTCTCGGCGTGCACGAGCACCAGCAGGCCGCACTCGCGCGCGATCTGCATCGCCTCGAACAGGTCCTCGTCGGGGGTGTAGAGCGGCGTGCCCTTGTAGGCCATGAAGATCTTGACGGTCGCGACGCCGAGGTCGGGCAGCGACGGCAGCTCCTGCTTGACCTCCTCGGTGAGGTTGGTGATCGCCACGTGCAGGCCGTAGTCGATCCGCGCCTTCCCGGCCTTGCCCTGCCACGTCTCGACCGCCTCGCCGAGCGTCCCGTCGACGTCCTGGAGCGAGAAGTCGACGAGCATCGTCGTGCCGCCGGCGAGCGCGGCGGCGGTGCCGGTGTCCCAGTCGTCGGCGGTCATCGTGCCGCCGAACGGCATGTCCATGTGGGTGTGCCCGTCGATGAAGCCGGGCATCACGCGTGCGCCCGAGCAGTCGACGACTTCGGCGCCGTCCTGCGGCAGGTCGACGCCGACCGCCACGATCGTCTCGCCCTCCACCGCCACGTCAGCCCTGAACGAGCCCTCGGCGGTGACCACCGTCCCACCCGCGAACACCTTGTCCATTACGAAACCGCCCTACTCGAATGTTCTGCGAATACCGCGCCCACTACGTCGACGATGTGGTCGATGTCCGCGTCGGTCAACGACAGCGGCGGCGCGAGCGCGATCACGTTGTCCAGCCCGGCCGCGGTGTCGACGTTGCGGCCGACGAGCAGGCCGCGCTGCTGCGCGGCGGCCACGATCCCGGCCGAGACCGCCCGCTCGGCCGGAGCGCGCGTCGCCTGGTCGGCGACCAGCTCGATCCCGATCAGCAGCCCGCGCCCGCGCACGTCGCCGACCAGCGGATGGTCGCCGAGCGCGTCCTGCAGGCGCGCGAGCAGCGCGGCGCCCACCGTCGCCGAGCGCTCGACGAGCCGTTCCTCCTCCATGATCGCCAGCGTCTCGATCGCGACCGCGCAGCCGGCCGGATGCCCGCCGAACGTGTTGATGTGGCGCAGCCGGCCGCTGTCCGCCGGGTCGGCGGGGAATGCGGCGAAGATGTCGTCGCTCACGACGGTCGCGGCGAGCGGGAAGTAGGCGCTCGTGATGCCCTTCGCCATCGTGACGAGGTCGGGGCGGACGCCGGATCCGTCGTAGCCGAACCAGGCGCCGGTCCGCCCGAAGCCGCAGATCACCTCGTCGACGATCAGCAGCACGCCGTGGCGCTCGCACGCGGCCTTGACCGCGGGCAGGTAGGAATCGGGCGGGATCAGGATGCCGCCGCCGGTGATGATCGGCTCCATGATCACCGCGGCGACCGTCTCGGGCAGCTCGAACTCGATCGTGCGCTCCAGGTCGGCGGCGCAGCGGCGCCCGTACGCGTCGAGGTCGTCGTCGGCGACGCCGTCGCGGTAGGGGTCCGGCGGCGGGACGTGGAGGAAGCCGGGGGCGAGCGGCTCATAGCCGATGCGGCGCATCGCCTGCCCGGTCGCCGACAGCGCGCCGAGCGTGGAGCCGTGGTAGGCGCGGTAGCGGGCGATGATCTTGAAGCGGCCGTGCTCCCCGCG
>DATHJG010000834.1:0-2544 GCA_035489875.1 Solirubrobacteraceae bacterium
CACCTGCGTCGGGGACAGCTAGAGACTCAACTCCCACCCGACGCACGCGAGCGGCACCAGGCCGACGAGCCACGGCAGCACCAGCGCGATCCGGATCTCGATCTCCGTCACGTCGGGCGGATCGATGTCCTTCGCACAGAGCATCGGGCACGGGTAGAACCCCTGCTGCACGAGCTCCGCGCAGGTCGCGCCGAAGTCCTGCGGCGACTGCCCCGCCGCCCGCGAGTCGGGCCAGGACAGCAACACATGCGTCAGTCCGCGATCGCGCCAGGCCTCGCGAATGCGCCGGCGATCCGTCGCACTGTAGCGATCGTAGAACCACGACAGCACGAGCGACGCATCCGCGGCGCCGCCGGCGACGGCCGGAAGCCCGGCCACGCGGACGCCGCACATATTCGCTTGCCAGAACCGCGGCGCCTGCTTGAACGGCGGGATCGCTGACTCGAGGCCGATCCGGATGATCGGGCCAGGGCCGTCGATGTGGACCTGCAACTCGCGCGTCGTATAACCCGGCGCGCTGAAGCTGATCGTGTAGTCGGCCGGCGTGAGCGTCGGCATCGAGTCGCCGCAGGGGTTCGTCAGGTCCTGCCACGGCCCGGGCCCGCCCGTCGATGAGAGGAGCGCGCCGCCGATCGGGCGGCCGGCGCCGTCCTGGACGTGAAAGACGATCAGCGCGTCCATCACGCAACCTCGGTATTGCTGGCGAGCGTGCCCGTCGCATAGAGCTTCCAGCCGGCATCGCGCGCGGCGTTCACCGTGACGCCGGTGCCGAAGATCCCGTACGTCGTTCTCGGCCAGCGGTTTCCGGTCAGGACGAAGTTGTCGAACCGCGGTCCGGCCGCGAAATAGATCACGGAGCTATAGCCGCCGTGCGGCGCCTGAAAATCGTTCTCGACGATCGAGAGGTTCTCGGCGCCGTGGATCAGCATGTTCAGCTTCGGCGCGCCGGTGCCGTCATACCAGGCGGCCGGGTCGAGGTCCTCAAAGAGATTGCCGCTGATCTCGATGTTGCGCATGCGCACGCTCGGGCGCACGGTGCCGATCGGCGTCGGCATGCCCGCCTTGAGCTCTTTGATGTCCTCGATCCCGAGGATGTTGATCGCGCACGGGCCATGCTTGAAGCGGTTGCCGCTGATGGTGCCGTCCTGAATCGACGCGGTCGGGTTACGGCCGCCCTGGTTGCGCACGTTCAAGACGAGGAAATACCCGTCCTGGCCGTGCCCACCGAAGCTGTTGACGATGTCGTTGTCCTCGACCGTGAACCGCCGGCAGTTCTTGAACTCGATCCCGTTTTTGCAATTAATGCCGGGCACGTTCCACGCGAGCGGCTTAAAGATCATGTTCGACAGAATCGCGACGTCGGCCGGGTCGTTCGCGCTGCTCGAGGGGTCGCTGCCGCCGATCATGATGCCTTCGCTCGAGCCCTCGAGATAGTTGTCGATGATGCGGATCGGCCCCGGCGTATCCCACGCGCAGATCGCTTGCGAGTCACTCCACGGGCCGGGGTTCGTCGCGAAGCACTGCCCGATGTAGTTCTGGGTATAGGTGCCGTTGGCACCGTTCGCCGCGATGCCGCGGCGCTGGCCGCGCACCGGATCGCCGAGCAGCCGGCAGCGATGCACGGTGTTCGCCGCGCCCGTGTTCTCGACAATCGAGTGCGTCGGCTCGCGGTCCCACAGCTCGAGGCCTGCGAGCGTGATGCCGGCGCCTGGCGTCGCGATGCCGCGCAGGAACCGCGCCGCCGGCGCGTCGAACGTCTGCCGCCCGCTCGTGACCTCGGTCGTGTAGCCGATGAGATGCACGGACCGCCGGAGGATGAGCGGCGCCTCATAGATCAGTTCCGGCGCCAGGTAAATCAGGGCGCCGTCGGCCGCGTCGAGAATCGCCCGGTCGAGCGCGCCCGGTGAACTGACCGGCACCGGCGGCGTCGGGCCGGGGTCCGGCAGAATGGCCGCGGGCAGAAGGTGATCGATCGACGAGAGATGGCCGCGAATCTCGGCCACGTCGCGATCAGAGAGCGGCATACGGGGGTCCTTTGTCAGTCCGGAGGGATTCCGGCGTCGTCGACGTCGCGGTGAAGTGTGGCCAGCGCGGCGCCGATGCGAACGAGGTCGCGATAGAACTGCTCGGCGTGGACGAGACAGCGGGGCTCGGGGCACGGTTCGATCGCCGGTGCGCCGCACTCGACGCAGGTCCAGCGATCGGTGAGGTCGATCACGGGGTCTTCGGTCGGAGTAAGGCGGCGGTGTCGGCGGTGTTGACTTCGATCTGCGCGAGATTTTGCTCGGCCGTCGTCGCCGGGGCCGGGGTCGCGAGCGCCGCGGCGATCCGCTGATCGGTCAGCACGCGGGTCGCGGCCTGATCGGCGGCCGTCGCCAGCATCTGCCGAATGACTTCGGACTGCGCGTCATACCGCTGCTGCATCAGCGTGAGCTGCGCCTCGTACCGTTGCTGTATCAACTCGAGCTGCGCCTTGAGATCCGCGTTGGCGGAGTTCGTGAGCGTGTGAATCTCAGCGGTCTTCTCGATGAGGGTGTCGGTCTT
>DATHJG010000835.1:0-2325 GCA_035489875.1 Solirubrobacteraceae bacterium
CTGCGCGGCGCGGCGCAGGAGGTGGTCGAGCGTGACTTCATCAAGGCGGCTGAGGCGGTCGGCGAGAAGCGCTCGCGGATCGTGTTCGGCGAGCTGCTGCCGAACGTCACGAGCCCGCTGCTGGTCGAGCTCGGCCTGCGCATGACGTACTCGATCGGGCTCGTCGCGGCGATCAGCTTCCTCGGCTTCGGCCTCCAACCACCGACCGCCGACTGGGGTCTGATGATCAACGAGAACCGGCTCTCGATCACGGTCCAGCCGTGGGCCGTGGTGCTGCCGGTGCTCGCGATCGGCCTGCTCACGATCGGCACCAACCTGATCACCGACGGCATCGCCCGCGCGGCGATCGGCATCGACCGGAGGAGTGAGCGATGAGCACGGTAGCCGTCGACGTGCGGGACTTGCGCATCGAGCTGACCGGTCGCGGCGCCGACGTGGTCGACGAGATCTCGCTCGAGATCAGGCCGGGCGAGGTGCTCGGCCTGGTGGGTGAATCCGGATCGGGCAAGACGACGGTCGGCATGGCGCTGCTCGGCCACGTGCGGCGTGGCGGCCGGCTCGGCGGCGGCGCGGTGCTGATCGACGGCCGCGACCTCGCCCAGCTCGACGACGCTGCGTTGCGGCAGCTGCGCGGCGGAACGGTCGCCTACATCCCGCAGGACCCGGGCACGTCGCTCAATCCCGCCCTGCGCCTGCGGGTGCAGCTGCGGGAGATGCTCGACGCGCACAGCGGCTCGCAAGGGCGCCAGGAACGCGATGCCCGGATGCGCGAGGCGCTGGAGGAGGTGGCGCTGCCGTCCGACGACGCGTTCCTCGCGCGGTACCCGCACCAGCTCTCCGGCGGCCAGCAGCAGCGCGTCGCGATCGCGATGGCGTTCGCGTGCCGGCCGGGAGTGATCGTGTGCGACGAGCCGACCACCGGCCTCGACGTCACGACGCAGGCGAGGGTGCTCGAGACCGTGCGCGATCTCTGCCGCAGCCACAGCGTGGCGGCGCTCTACGTCAGCCACGACCTCGCCGTCGTGGCCGAGCTGGCCGACCGCGTCGCGGTGATGTACGCCGGCCGGATCGTCGAGGTGGGCACGCGCGACCAGCTGTTCGCCGCGCCGCGACACCCGTACACGCGGCGCCTGCTGCGGGCGGTGCCGGACCTCGAGGGCAAGCGTGCGGTGGTCGGCATCCCGGGCCACGCGCCGCTGCCGGGCATGCGGCCGGAGGGCTGCTTCTTCGCGCCGCGCTGCTCGCTGGCGACCGACGAGTGCCGGCGCGAGTTCCCGCCGGCGTTCGAGTTCGGCGCCGGACATCGCGTGCGCTGCTACCACGCCGCCGAGGCGCCGAGCGAGGTGCCGGTCGAGGGCGGCGCGGCCGGCGTGACCGTCGTGCGCAAGCCGGAGCTCGCGCTCGCGGTCCGCGGACTCGACGCCCACCACGGCACCCGCGCCACGTTGTTCGAGATCGAGCTGGAGCTGCTCCGGCACGAGTGCCTGGCGCTGGTCGGCGAGTCCGGCTCGGGCAAGACCACGCTCGCGCGCTGCATCGCCGGGCTGCACAAGGACTACACCGGCGCGGTGTGCCTCCGGGAGGACGTGCTTCCGCACGCCGCGCGCGCCCGCTCCGCCGCTGCCCGCCAGCAGATCCAATACGTGTTCCAGAACCCGTACGCCTCGCTGAACCCGCGCCGCACGGTGGGGCAGGCGATCGCGCGGCAGCTCGAGCTGTTCTTCCCCGGCCACAGGGACATGGGCACGCGCGTGGCGGAGTGCCTGGAGCGCGTCGCGCTGTCGGCCTCGGCGGCGGGCAGCTACCCGGACCAGCTCTCCGGCGGCGAGCGCCAGCGCGTCGCGATCGCGCGCGCGCTCGCGGCGGAGCCCGCCGTGATGGTGTGCGACGAGATCACCTCCGCGCTGGATGTCTCGGTCCAGGCGGCGATCATCGACCTGCTGCGCGAGCTGCGCACCTCGATGGGCCTCAGCATCCTGTTCATCACGCATAACCTCGCGCTGATCCGGACGATCGCCGACCGCGTCGCGGTGATGACCGAGGGCCGGATCGTCGAGCTGGGCCCGACGGCACAGGTGCTCGAGCGCCCGAGCGCGCCCTACACGCAGCAGCTCCTGGCGAACACGCCCAGCATCGTGGCGGTCGACGGACCGGCGGCCGTCGGCTGAGCGGCACTCGCAGTACCCCGCGACGCGACCCCTCAAGGCCTCAAGCGAGTCGACCGGGCGGCGTCCCGACCGCGCGGCCCGCACGCTCCGGCCGCGGCAGCGCGTCGTGCGCCGCCGCGATCCGCCCGATGCGCGTGAGCAGCTCGGGCGCGGCCGG
>DATHJG010000836.1:0-2321 GCA_035489875.1 Solirubrobacteraceae bacterium
ACCGCCTCGGGCTGCCCGCCGTCCTCGGTCGCGTAGCAGTCGAACTGGAGCAGAAACGAGATCAGGTGCTCGGGTCGGGATCGTGCCTCGTTCGTCGCGTCGAGCTGCGTCAGCTTCACCCACGTGGCGTCTCGCTTGTCCACGCGCGGCGTGGTCGCGACGATGCGCGTATCGAGCGCCGCGACGGCCGGGTGCGTGCGCAGGTAGCCGCTCACGAGCTTCTCGGCGTCGGGGATCATGCCGCTCTCCGGACCGTGGCCTCGATATGCGACTCGCTGGCCGTGCGCGGGTTGCGGACGTTCCACGGATCGCCCACCGCCTCATACACCTGGCCGTCGACGGTCAGCGTGTCGGCCGTCGCGAAGGTGGTCCCAGGAGGAAAGAAGGCGACCCAGAGCGTGTCGGAGAGTTCCCCGTGCGTGTCCGGTTCCTCGCTCGCGCGCCGCACCTGCTTCTGGAGCTCACAAACCGTGGTCTCGGTCGTCTCGACCATCACGGGGTCGCCGTAATCGTTGATCGCGCCGGAGTCGCTACGCCGCGTTATGACGCAGGCTCGGTTGATCAGCGCGGCGAGGCTCACGGGGCTTCCTCCGGTTGGTCGACGCGCTCTTCGTTGAGATCGATCGGGCCACCGGCGAGACGAAGGTGAACGCCGACATGGTCATCTCTGCTCACGACGAGGCCTAGGGCGCGGAGCCCGAGGCCTAGGGCGCGGAGCCGGTCCCACTCTTGCTCGGTGAGCATCGCGCCTCCTCGATCAGGACCGCCATCGCGTTCGGGTCATTTCGGGCCTTGACGTAGCGGCGCCATCGCCGGCGACCCTCCTCCGAGCCATAGCGCCGGGACATGCGCGCCTGGGGAGGATGGAATAGGTGCCACAGCGGGGCGTTCCCTCGCCACGCCGGCCCGACCGTGAAGTGCAGGGCCATGCCCCACGCGGAGTCTTCCTGGCGTTCAGCCCCACCCGACGAAGGCTGCGTCGAGCGGAATGGACTGGATCACCACCCGGGGTAGGACGACGATGCCGCCGCCCTGCATGCCCTGGTGCGGGCGCTCGGCGAGCGGCTGCCCCTCGGGGTCAGCGCCGGCGAGTACCGCGGCCGTGCCTTCCTCGCTGAGCCGGTGCACGGTCTGGTGCGGTTGTGCCCATGGCGCGCCGGCTCGGACTTCCTCGACCGCCGCCGTGGTCCCAGCGGAAATCACATCCGCGTCATGCACGACGATGATGCCTGCGGAGCAACGCTCGACGGCGGGCATCACCGCGAGGGATTTGATCCATGGCTCGGGTCCGGGGGCTTCGATGATCTCCCAGTCGGGGTGTTCGGTGGCGAGGCGCGCCCGGACCCATGCCCAGGCGCGCTCCCGGTGTGGGCATCCACCGCGCCACGGAACGACGACGGCTACGCCCGGCACGGGTCGTACACGAGCGACGAGTCGCTCTCCGGGTCGGCGCTCCAGAACCATTCGTGGAACTGCTCGGCGAGCCCTTCCTCGCCCCGCTCGGCGAGGATGCGCCCGTACGCGCGCCAGTGCCCGCCGACGTGCTCCGGGAGGTCCGTGGCAGCGTACGCTGCAGCGCCGTTACGGACCTTCGACAGGAACTGGGCGATGCCCCTGTACGGGTAGTGGCGAACCTCGAGCGCGGTCGTGACAGCGGGCGGATGCCTCACACCGTCGAACGTCACACCGTGGTTACCCTGGTGGATCGTCAGACCGGCGATCGGGCGGCACGCGACCTTGCGCAGCGGCGCGGGAGCGGCACGGCGCCACCCCATCCGCTTCATCGGGTCAGGGTTGTCAGGGTCGCGCGCTGTCGCGACATGGTCGAACAGGGGCGCCTCGGCCATTAGCACGTTCGGCGGGAGCGCTTCGAGGATGTTCGCGATCCGGCCGCGGGACCGCGGGAGCCATACCTCGTCAGCGTCGAACGCGAGTACCCAGGTCGCGCCGGCGGCCGCGGCGCGCTCGGCGAGCGCAGTCATACGCTCCGACTGGTAGTAGCCGACACGCGGCTCGTCGATAACGGTGAGGGGGAGCGCGCCGGCGAGCTCGTGGAGGATCTCGCGCGTGCCGTCGACGGACCCGTTGTCCGCGACGATCAGGAAGTCGACCTGGCGCGCCATCCGGCGAAGTGCGTACTCGATGATGTCGGCCTCGTCCTTGACCATCGAGACCGCCGCGACGGTCACGGTCGGGCCACCAGATCACCGCGCGGACCCTGCGGCCACTGCACGTCCCCGTAGCCTGCGAACCACTCGCGCTCCGGCAGCACGCCGTGGAGGGACACCTGCACGGGGATGCCGCGCTCGGCGAGCCACGGC
>DATHJG010000837.1:0-3867 GCA_035489875.1 Solirubrobacteraceae bacterium
CCTCGGCCGCCCCTCGTACGAAGCCGACCGCAGCGCGGTCGCGTACAAGCAGGCCGACCTGACCGACGCCGGCGACGTCTTCGCGATCGTGCGCGGCCACGACGCCGTCGTCCATGGCGCCGCGATCCCGGAGCCGACCCGGAACGCGGCGCACACGGTCTTCCACAACAACCTGATGGCCACGTTCAACACGCTCGAGGCGGCGATCCGCTGGGGCGTGCCGCGGTTCGTGAACCTGTCGAGCGAGACGGTCCCGGGCTTTTTCTTCCCCGAGCGCCGATGGCTGCCCGACTACGTCCCGGTCGACGAGCAGCACCCGATCCGCCCGCAGGACCCGTACGCGACCGCGAAGCACTTCGGCGAGCAGCTGATGGACGGCGCGATCCGGCGCTCCGACATCACGTGCGTCTCGATCCGCCCCTCCTGGGTGCAGTGGGAGGGGAACTACGAGATGAACATCGGCCCCTGGATGCGCGAGCCGGCGCCGTCAGAGGGCTTCTGGGCCTACATCGACGTCTACGACCTCGCGGACGCGATCCGGCTCGCCGCCGAGGCGGACACGCCCGGGCACGAGGTCGTCTACATCGCGTCGCCGGACATCGCGTCGCACGAGTCGCTGGAAGAGCTGGTGCGCCGCTTCCACCCCGACGCGGCGCCGGAGATCCGGCCGTCGGAGGAGGAACGCCCGAACGGGATCTCGATCGCCAAGGCACGGCGGCTGCTCGGCTACGACCCGCGGCGCTCCTGGCGCGACTACCTCGACGACGACGGCCGGCTGCTCGCCTCGATGCGCGAGCGGCTGGAGCGCGGCGAGACCGCCGTGCAGCGCGGCCGTCGGATGACGGGCGCCGGCTAGAGCCCGAGCGGGTGGCGCTTGACGTAGGCGCGACCGCTGCGCGGCTCCAGCCGCCAGCGCGGTCCGTCCTCCCCCCGGCCGGAGGTGTCGAACCGCAGGCCCGCGATGACCATGTAGGCGTGCCCGCCGTGGGCGTAGACCGTGATCCACTCCCCCTTGCCGCGCGCGCCGAACGACATCAGGCCCGACGAGTCGCGCGACCCCTCGAGCAGCCCGGCGGCGTGGAGGACATACGACACGGTGCCGGAGCAGTCATAGCCGCTGTCGCGCCAGCGGCCGTGGCCGCCGCCCCACTTGTAGGGCTTGCGCGTGAGGCGGTTGGCCGCGGCGACGGCCTCCACGACCTCGGGCGGCGCGCCGGCGGGAGCGACGGCGGTGCGGTTGTCGGGCGCCATCGCGATCTCCGCCGCCGGCTCCGAGGCGGCCGGCGGCTCCCATGGGGAGCCTCCGGTCGGAGGGCTCTGGGCGCTCGCGTCCGCGGTGACGAGCAGCGCGGCGGCGAGCGTCGCCCACGCGGCGGTGCGCCCGCGAGCGGGCAGGGTGAACTTCACGATCGAACGGACTCCAACGTCGTTTTCCGGTCCGCTTCCGAGGTGAGCTGACGGGCTCGCGCTGGAAAACCTGCGCTACGCCGTGCCTCTGTGAAGGCCGGCGATTCGCCCCAACCTGCCTGGGTCCCCCGGCCGCCCCGGCGCAGGGCCTGGGCGGTTCAGCGGTGTACGAGCCGCTTCAACCGCGCTAAGGCGCGGAAGTTGCGGTTGTCGTCTCCCGCGAGGTATCGGCAACGTGCCCGGGGACTTGAGCGGCCGCGTACGCCGCGTCCTCATCCAGCGTCTCGTCGCGCAGCAGCGCCTCGGTGAGCGACTCGAGCTGCTCGCGGCGGTCGATCAGGAGCTGCCGGACGTCCGCGTAGGACTCCTCCACGATCCGCCGCACCTCGTCGTCGACGAGCCGCTGCGTGGCCTCCGAGGCGCCCTGGGATCCGGGCAGCAGCGGGCCGCTCTGGTCCTGCGGGAGCACGGCGATCGGCCCGATGGCCTCGCTCATCCCCCAGCGCCCGACCATCCCGCGCGCGATCTGCGTGAGCTGCTGGATGTCCGACTCCGCGCCGGTGCTGATCGTGCCGAACACGATCTCCTCCGCCACCCGGCCGCCGAGCGCGACGTTGATCTTGGCCAGCAGCCAGGACTCCTCGTAGTTGGCGCGGTCGTCGTCAGGCGCCGCGAACGTGACGCCGAGCGCCTGGCCGCGGGGGATGATCGAGACCTTGCGCACGGGGTCGGCGCCCGGCGTGAGCATGCCGACGAGCGCGTGGCCGGCCTCGTGGTACGCGACGCGCTTGCGGTCCTCCGCGTTCAGCACCGTGCCGCGCGGGGCGCCGAGCACGATCTTCTCGAGCGCGTCGGTGAAGTCGGACATCTCGACCTTCTCGTGATTGCGGCGTGCGGCCATCAACGCCGCCTCGTTGGCGAGGTTGGCGAGGTCGGCGCCGACCATGCCGGGCGTGGTGGCGGCCAGGCGGTCGAGGTTGACGTCGTCGGCCAGCGGCAGCGAGCGGGTGTGGACGGCGAGGATCCGCGCGCGGCCGTCGCGGTCCGGCGACGGGACCGCGATGCGGCGATCGAAGCGCCCGGGTCGGAGTAGGGCGGCGTCGAGGATCTCCGGCCGGTTCGTCGCGCCGAGCACGATCACCGCGAGGGTGGACTCGAAGCCGTCCATCTCGGTGAGGATCTGGTTGAGCGTCTGCTCACGCTCGTCGTTGCCGCCGCCGAAGCTGGTGCCGGCGGTCCGGGAGCGGCCGATCGCTTCGAGCTCGTCGATGAAGATGATCGCCGGGGCGGCCTCCTTGGCCTGCTTGAAGAGGTCGCGCACGCGGCTCGCACCGATGCCGACGATCGCCTCGACGAACTCCGACGCCGAGATGCTGAAGAACGGCGCCCCGGCCTCTCCGGCGACGGCGCGCGCAAGCAGCGTCTTGCCGGTGCCGGGCGCGCCGGAGAGCAGGACGCCCTTGGGGATCCGCCCGCCGAGCTTCTGGTAGCGCTCGGGGCTCTTCAGGAAGTCGACGACCTCCGCGAGCTCCGCCTTCGCCTCGTCGATGCCCGCGACGTCGGCGAACGTGATCGTCTGCTCCCCGCCCTCCGCGCGGCGGGCGCGAGAGCGACCGAACGTGCCGAGCGCGCTCATCGCGCCGCCGCCGGCGCGGCGGGCGAAGTAGACGAACAGGCCGATGAGCAGGATGACCGGGCCGAAGCCGAGGATCAGGCTCGCGAGGAACCCGCGGCTCTGGTTGATCGGCTCGGCCTCGATCACGACCTTCTGGTCCTCGAGCAGCTCGGAGAGCTGGTCGCCGTTGGCGAACACGGGGATCTCGGTCGCGAACGCCTTGTTGGGCTTGGCGTTGCCGTACTTGTAGTCCTGCTTGAACTGGCCGTCGACCGTCGCGCCCTGGGTCGAGACGCGGTCGACGTTGCCGGCGCGCACCTGGTCGAGGAACGTCGGGCTGTACGGGATCCGGACGGGCTCTGCCTTGCCGGGGGCGAGCAGCGCGACGAAGAGGTAGTTGGCGGCGAGGAGGCCCGCGACGATCAGGAAGATCCGCATCCGCGGGGTCCGGATCGCCGGCTTCTTCTTCTCGTCGTCCTCCCGCGGGAGCGGCGTGCGCGCCTGGCGCTCCGTCGGCTTCGGTGTCTCCGCCATTTGTGATGTGTAGCAGGGCGCGGTTGCGTCAGGTTATGCCGCGTTCAGTCCGAGCGCTTCCGCCGAAGCTCGTGCGGCGCTCGGGTCAGCGCCTGGTCGAAGCCGCCGAGCTCGGCGCGGGTCGCGAGCTCGTCCACGTGCGGGAACGCCTCCACGGGCTTGCCGTCCTTCCACACGACGAAGTACGGCTCCCCGTCGATGATCGTGTCCTCGGAGTAGCGCCCGCCGAGCTGCCGCGCGAGCTTGATCGCCCGATCCCGGTACACGCGCCGATCGCGCCAGTTCGCGTACCGCTGCTGCGCGATCGGCCC
>DATHJG010000838.1:0-2488 GCA_035489875.1 Solirubrobacteraceae bacterium
TACTGATCGACCGGGATCGCGGACCGCACCGTCTGGACGCCCGCCGCCTCGAGGCCGAGGCCCTCGACATCCGCCGGCCAGCCCGTCGCCATGATGACGGCATCGACGGTCGTGGAGCGCGACTCGCCGACCTCGCGCCACCCGAGCACGACCGAGCCGTCGTCCGCCGCGGTCAGGCCCTCGACGGTCTCGATGCCGGTGCGTACCTCGACGCCCTGTTCCGCGAACGCGGCGCCCACCGCATCCGAGATCTGCTCGTCGGCCGCCGCGAGCACCCGCGGTGCGACATCGAGCAGGGTGACCCGTGAGCCGAACGCGCTGAACACGGTCACGAGCTGCGCGCCCGTGTTGCCGGCGCCGATGATCGCCAGCCGGGCGGGCAGTTCCGGCAGGTCGAGCACGTGCTCGGGCACGACGGCGAGCTCCGCGCCCGGGATCGGGAGCGGACGCGAGTGGCCGCCGACCGCCACGATGATCGAGTCCCCGCTGAGGCGGCGACCGCTGTCGAGCTCAAGCGTGTTCGCGTCGACGAAACGGGCGCGGCCCTCGAGAATCAGCGTGATGCCCGCGCGCGCGAACCGATCAGGCTCGTCCTTCAGGTCACGTACCCGGTCGACGGTGGCACGCACCCGCGCGACCGTCTCGGCCCAGTCGATGACCGGATCGCTGACGGCGAGTCCGTAGCGGTGCGCGATTCGCACCTCTCGCGCGAGCCGCGCGGTCTTCGCGAACACGCGGGTGGGGACGCACCCGGTGTTGACGCAGGTTCCCCCGGTGCGGGCGGCCTCGACGACCGCGACTCGAGCGCCGAGCTCGGCGGCACGGAGCGCGGCCGACGTTCCTGCGGGACCGGCCCCGATCACGACGACATCGAAACGGTCGGGCGCGGTGGTCATGTCTACGACAGTACCGAGCGTGCGACGCTCATCCGGCTGCCCCGCGCGGCCCCTAGGCGGCAGGCGCCTGCTGGAACCGCACCACGCTCCCCGCCGGGTCGCGGAACGCGCAGTCGCGCACGCCCCAGAACTGGTCCATGGGCTCCTGGAGCACCTCGGCCCCGGCGGCGCGCAGCTTCTCGAACGTCGCGTCGCAGTCGTCAGTGCCGAAGATGATGCGGCCGAGAACGCCCTTGGCGAGCAGGTCGGCGAGGGTCTCCTTGTCGCCGGGGGCGCCGGCGCCGACGGACTCGAGGACGAGCTTGACCTCCGGCTGTGCCGCGCTGCCGAGGGTGATCCAGCGCATCCCCTCCATGTCGACGTCGTTCTGCACCTCGAAGCCGAGGGTGTCGCGGTAGAAGCCGAGCGCCGCGTCGGCGTCGTCGATGGGCATGAAGGTCTGGGAGATGGTGACTGTGCTCATACCGCAACGCTACGGACGTCGACGCGCGGGCGCTTCTCCATTTCTGATCGGTCGCGTGCGCGTCTTGGCGAAATAGTCCGGGATGCCGTCGAAGCCGTCGTGGGACCGGGCGCGATAGGCGCTGGGCGTCTCTCCCACCAGCTCGGTGAACCGCGAACTGAAGGAGCCGAGAGACGTACAGCCGACCGCGATGCACACGTCGGTCACGCTCAGCTCGCCACGGCGCAGCAGCTCCTTCGCGCGCTCGATGCGACGCGTCATGAGGTAGCCGTATGGGGTCTCGCCGAACGCCTCGCGGAAGCTGCGCGAGAAGTGCCCGGTCGACATGAGCGCTCCGGCGGCGAGCGCCGGCACGTCGAGCGGCCCCGCGAACTCGCGGTCCATGCGATCGCGAGCCTGGCGCAGTCGCACCAGATCGTCGCGCCTCATGCCCTCAGAATGCCACGGGACGCGGGGAACTCACCCGACCGTGCCGCACTCCCCGCAGAACCAGGTGGGATCGTCTTCGATCGAGTGGAAGTCGAGGGGCTCGTGGCAGACATCGCACCGCGGCCAGGTGAACACGTGGTCGTGTGCAACGTCCATCACGTGGCCGCGACTCTGCGGGCGTTCGTGATTGTCGGACATTCTCCGGACCATACGCCGCCCACCTGGACGGCAGCAGTCCCGCATTCGGGAGCCCCTCGGGCGGGGGTCAGGTCGCGGGCGGAGAGAGGAGTGTGACCGGGTCGACGCCCATGCGTTCTGCGAGGCGCTCAAGCGAGCGCAGGGTCAGGTTGCGCTCACCGCGCTCGACGCCGCCCATATAAGTGCGGTGCACGCCGAGAGCACCGGCGAGCTCTTCCTGACTGATGCCACGCGCGTGGCGATAGGCCCGGATGTTGACGCCGGCGATCCGCTGCAGCTCACCCTCCATGCGTCAACGATTTCGAGATGATACTTGAAAGTCTACATACCGATGAGTACCATTCGAGTGAGGGAACCTCGGCGGCCCGCACCCCGGGCGCCGGGTTCCCTCCCTACGGTCTCCCCCTTCCCTCCTCGGGCCGAGCAGCACTCTCCACACCCCACCGGCCGATGTCGTCGTCCGGACCTACCCTGCACGCACGACCGAGGAGGCAGCCGCAGG
>DATHJG010000839.1:0-3330 GCA_035489875.1 Solirubrobacteraceae bacterium
CGCCCATGCGGACGCGATCGGGTCCGGCCCCGACGTCACGGACGGGAGCGGGTTCGGCTCCACCGGCGCACCCGGCACCGAGAACCGCGGAAACAGCCGCAGCGGCGATCGACCAGCTCTTCACCTGGGCCCTCTCGATCGAGTGCGTTTCACGCTAACGGACCCGGGCGCCGACGTTCAAAAACCGCCTTCCCCCGACGCTCGCGAAGGAGGAGAATCGTCGCGGTGTCCCGGAAAGGTTGGGGGGTGCGGCCGCGGCAGATCGCACCCGTTGCGTTGGTCCTCGCGCTGACCGTCGCGGGCTTCGTCGGCGCCCGCCTGCTCGGCGAGCGGGACGCGCGACGCGACTCCGGGCACCGCGCCGAGGTCGCGGCCGCGCAGATCCGCGGGCGTATCGAGCAGGGCGCCTCCCTCGCCGAGAGCCTCCGCCGGTTCATGGTGAGCGTCGCCGGGAACGGGGTCACGAGCAAGGAGTTCGAGGGCAACGCGGCGAGATGGCTCAGCCCGGCGGGCTTCCCGGCCTCCGCGTGGGTCGAGCGGGTTCCCGCCTCCCGGCGCGTGACGTACGAGCGGCGGATCGGCCGCCCGATCGTGACACGGGACCGGCGCGGCACGCTCGCGTCGGCCGGATCGCGGTCGGCCTACCTGCCGGCGACGCTGGTCTCCGGCATCCCTCCGCTGGGCGTGCCCGGCACCGATCTCGGCGGCGAGTCGGGCGTGGCTGCGGCGCTGACCCGCGCGAGCACCCTCTATGACGCCGGCGCGACCCCGCTCACGACCCTCCGCGACGGCACGAATGGGCTCTTCCTCTTCAAGCTGGCTCCGCGCCTCGACGGGGGGGTCGTGGAACCGGGGTTCGTGGTGGTGTTCGTCTCGGGGCTGTCGCTGCGCGCGGCGGCGACGGACACGGCGGCGCTGCGGCTCACGATCGGCGGCACCTCGATCGGCGATCACGCGGGCGAGGCGGCCGTGCACAACATGTTCACGAAGGCGGGACAGCAGTTCGACGTCGCGGTGCCGCGGAGACCCGTCCAGGGCGCCGCGGCGGTGCTGCCCTGGATCATCCTCGCCGCCGGCCTCGTCCTCGCCGCCCTCGGGGGCGCGCTCGGGGTCAACGCGGCGCGGCGCGCCAGGGCGCAGGACGAGCTCGACCGCATCTTCACGCTCTCTCCCGACCTGATCACGGTGTCGGACTTCGACGGGCACTTCACGCGCGTCAATCCGGCCGTCGAGCAGGTGCTCGGCTACACGAAGGAAGAGCTCCTCGCGCGGCCGTACTCCGAGTTCCTCCATCCGGACGACCGCGAGCGGACGGCCGCCGAGGCGGCCGCGATCGGTCAGGGGAAGACGACGCTGTCGTTCGTGAACCGCTACGTGCGCAAGGACGGCTCGCCCAGGGTGCTCGAGTGGACGACGACGCCGGTCGTCGAGGAACGGGTCATGTACGGGATGGCACGCGACGTGACCGAGCGCCGGCAGGCCGAGAGCGAGCTGGAGCGGCTTGCCGGCCAGCAGGCGGCGCTGCGGCGCGTGGCGACGCTCGTCGCGCGGGGCGTGCCGGCCGCGGACGTCTTCTCGGCCGTCGCCGAGGAGGTGGCGCGGCTGCTCGACGCGCAGGCCACGGCGATCGCGCGGCTCGAGCCTGATGGGACGATGTCGATCGTCGCCAGCGGCGGGACCGCGAGGAGCGAGCTGCCGGTGGGCACTCGTGTGGAGCTCGAGTCGGACGTGGTGTTGACGAGGGTCGTACGAACCGGCCGGTCGGCTCGCGTCGATGACTACAGCCAGGCTTCCGAGTTCGTCGGCGCGGGGCCGCAACGGCTGGGAATTCGTTGCGCCGTGGCGGTCCCGATCATGGTCGAGGGGTCGCTCTGGGGCTCGATCGCCACCGGGACCGAGCGCGCACAGTTCCCGGCCGACGCCGAGCAGCGCATGACCGAGTTCACGGAGCTCGCCGGGACCGCGATCGCGAACACGGAGAGCCGGGCCGAGCTCACCGCATCCCGGGCGCGCCTCGTCGCGGCCTCGGACGAGACGCGCCGGCAGATCGAGCGGGACCTGCACGACGGGGCGCAGCAGCGCCTGACGCACACCGTGATCACGCTCAAGCTGGCGCGCCGGGCGCTTGCGACGCGCGACGAGGAGGCGCCCGCGCTCGTGGCCGAGGCGCTCGACCACGCCGAGCAGGCGACCGTCGAGCTGCGCGAGCTCGTGCACGGGATCCTTCCCCCGGTCCTCACGCACGGCGGGCTGCACGCGGCGGTCCAGGCGCTCGCCACGCGGATGCTGGTGCCGGTCGAGATCGGCGTGGCCGTGGGCCGGCTCCCCCCCGCGGTCGAGGCGACCGCCTACTTCGTCGTCGCCGAGGCGCTGACGAACGTCGCCAAGCACTCCGGCGCACGGCACGCCACGGTCGCGGCGCGCGTCGAGGACAGCAGGCTCGAGCTCCAGGTGCGCGACGACGGCGTCGGCGGCGCCCGGCCCAACGGCAGCGGCTTCGTCGGGCTGGCGGACCGGCTCGCCGTGCTCGACGGCCGGCTCCGGGTCGAGAGCCCGGCCGACGGCGGCACGCTGGTCGCCGCGGACATCCCCCTCCGCGCCGAGCCGTGACCCGCGCGGAGCCTGCCCGAACGGGTGGGCGCTGCGACTGGTCAAGATCTCCGCACGGTTGTACGGTGGTGGGTGTCCGCTACGGACGGCGGGGTCATGGACGACCGGAGGTGGCGATGCGCGTTGAGGCGATCGTGGTGCTCGCGGTGCTGGCAATCGCCGGCTCGTCGGCGTGGGTGTGGTACGACGCGCCGCGCCGCGGGCTGTCGCGCCGCTGGGCGGCGGCCTGCATCGTGCTGGGGCCGGCCGGGCTCGCCTGGTACCTGGCCGTCCGGTGCGGGGTCCAGCCGCCGTCGCTGGACCCGGAGGCGCCGGACCCCTATCCGCTGAAGCTGCCGCCCGGGTACCGGCCGCCCGCGCCGATGGTGCCGCCGCCCCGGTCCGCCCCCGCGCGGCCTGCGCGCGACGAGGACGACTCGCCCTGAGCACGCCGGCCGGCCATCACGCGCGGCGCGGCGGCAGCGAAGAGCACGCCGATCGTCGCCCAGAGGACGGCGTTCATCCCGACCGAGGCCTGCCGGAACTCCCACAACGTGGTCGCCGGAAACGCCGGCGGTACCTCGTGCACGGCGGGCAGCGCCAGACCGGCGACCACGACGACCGCGACGTAGGCCGCGCCGGCGATCGCCGCCGAGCCGGCCGGCGCGACGCGCGCGGACGCCGCTCGGTGGAGCCGCACCGCGGCGATCGCGGCCAGCAGCGAGATCGCCACCATCGTCA
>DATHJG010000840.1:0-2467 GCA_035489875.1 Solirubrobacteraceae bacterium
CGCGTCTTTCCGCCCTTGCCCTCGACCCGCACCTGCTCCGCGTCGAAGTCGAGCGAGCCGACGTCGAGGTCGACGAGCTCCTCGGCGCGCAGCCCGCACGCGTAGGCGAGCTCGAACAGGGCGCGATCGCGCGTCTCGAGCGGCGTGGACGTGGGAATGCCGTCCAGCAGCGCGGACACGTCGGCGGGCTTCAGCGCCCGCGGCAGGCGCTGGGGCAGCTTGGGCGAGGCGAGCAGCTCGGCCGGGTTCGCCTCCATCAGGCCGTGCTCGACCAGCACGCGAAAGCACGCGCGCAGCCCGGCCAGCTTGCGCGACACCGTCCGCGGCGCGAGCCCGCGCTCGGATAGCTGCGCGGCGTAGCGGCGCAGCCACGGGTAGTCGATCTCCGCCGGCGACAGCGCGTACGGCACGGCCCAGCGGCCCAGTTCCTCGACGTCCGTGCCGTAGAGCGCGCGCGTGCCCTCGGCCGCGCCGCGGCGGCGCAGGTCCTGGTCGAGCAGCGTCATGGCCTCGCGCCAGGGCGGCGGGAGCTCGGCGCTACGGTTCGATCCGATGGCCTCGTTCTTCATCGACACGGACACCGGTCAGGTCGCCACGTTGCGCCAGCTCACGGAGGCGGGCGTCGCCGATGCGCTCAACCCGCCGCCGCGACCCTGGCACCCGATCCAGGGAACCCGGGACGCAACCACCTTGTGGTACGCGGTGCTGCGCAAGCAGGAGCGGGGAGTCTTCATCGGCACCCTGGTGCTTCGCCATACCGACCACCATGCCTCCCTGCTGCAATCCGGGTGGCAGGAAGTCGGGATCGAAGAGATAGGAATGCTCCGCGGGTCATCCTGACCGCGTTCTGACGGGGAGGACGACATCCGTGTCGTCCTTGACCGGGCTTCGCCCTTACGCGATGTAGATCGGGGCCCCGACCGGGACCTGGTCGTAGAGCTCGATCACGTCCGGGATGCGCATGCGCACGCAGCCGTGCGAGGCCGCCGTGCCGATCGAGCTCGCGGCGTCGGTGCCGTGGATGCCGGCGCCGTCGTAGATGCCGAGCCAGCGCGCCTTGAGCGGGTTCTCCGGCGTGCCGCCGGGCACTACCGTGCCGCGGTCCGCCGGCGCGACCCAGTCCGAGTTCGGCATGGTCCAGGCCGGGTCCACGGCCTTGTTCTGGATGTGGTAGAGCCCCGCCGGCGTCTCCAGCCCGAGCTGCCCGACCGCGATCCCGTACGTCCTGACGAGCTTGAGGTTCTTGTAGAGCGTGAGCTGGAAGGCGGACCGGTTCACGACCAGGACCGCGGGGTACTTCTTCGCGAGCTCGTCGGTCGTGACCTCGGGCTTGACGACCTGGGTCTGCGCGCGGGCGGTCCTGTCCTGCCCGACGTCGAGCAGCCGGCGCTGCACCTGCCGCTCGAGCCGCGTGGCGAGCACGCGGCGGCCGTCCTTCGACGGCTGCGGTGTCACGCTGCCGCCCTCCAGGTCCACCGACGCGTCGACGGCGGGCTCGTCGACCGCCTCCGACACGCGCTGCACGAGGCGGTCTATCGCCACCTTGGAGTAGCTGATGTCGAGGTCGAGCTCGGCCCCGACGGGCTCGCCGCGGATGCCGCGCCACGCGCGCTCGATCACGTTCCCCTCGCGCGAGCGGTCCATCGCAGCGCGCACGGAGCCGTCGATGTCGACGCCCACCTGCGCGCGCGCGGGCGGGAGCGTGTAGCGCTTGCCGAGCGCGCGCACGACGACCGGGCGGCTGAGCGGCTCGAGCACCGCCGTGCGCAGCTTGGCGCGCGCCTGCTCGGCGGTCAGACCGGACACATCGACCCCGCCGACCGTCACGCCCTTGGCGATCTCCTCCGCGTTCGCCCGGTCGTACGCGTAGACGGCTCCCGCGCCGACGAGGAGCACCAAGCCGACGACGGCGGCGATGACAACAGCACGAGTACGCATTGGGAGGCGACCGTGATGGTAGGCCACTCGGCGGCCGGAGAGAACCCCTGCAACGACGCTGGCGTTGGGCGACCGCCCAAGCTCGGGTCAGCTACAGGACCGCCGGCGTTGCGCCGATGTAGGGGTGAGCATGCCCGAGCACCGCCGTTCCTCAACCCGCGACCGTTCCCCGGGCGCGGGATTGCAGACCCGGCTGGTCGGCGCGGTGGCCGCGCTGGTGCTCGCTTGCGGCGGCTTCCTCGCCTACCGGGCGATCGCGGCGATCGGCGACGCGTACCGCTGGACCGGCGAGGCGGAGGCGGCCACGGTCGCGCGCGGGTTCGTGCGCTCGCTCAGCTCCCGCGATCTCCACGATGTGGCACGGGTCCGCTCCCGCCTGCCGCAGCTGAACGGCGTCCATCCCGACCTGACGAGCGTCGCGGTCGCGCCCGCACCCCCCGGGCGGCCGGCGCCGGCACGGTACGCGGAGGACGACCGGGCCGGCGTGCTGACGTTCCCGCTGGTCGACGGCCGCGGCCGCGCGGCCGCG
>DATHJG010000841.1:0-13523 GCA_035489875.1 Solirubrobacteraceae bacterium
GTGCTCGAGGGCAGTCTCAGCGTCGTGATCGAGGGCACGCAGCACGTGCTCGAGCGCGACGACGTCGCCTTCATACCGCCGGGCCTGCGCCACAGCGCCGGCAATGCCGGCACCGTCCCCGCACGGGTCATCGAGATCTACGCGCCCGTGGGGAGCGACTTCCACTTCGTCGACAAGCAGCCGGCGACGACGAGCGCAGGTCCGCCCGGCGCCTGAGCGCGCGGGTTTGCACGGTCTGTCGGCCGTGGTCGGGTGTTAGCCGGGGTGTGTCGGTGCTCGCACCGATTCCGAGATCGAGGAGAGGGACGAGCATGTCGAAGTGGATGGCGATCGCGCTGGCAGTGGCCGGGCTGGCGACGACGGTGGCGGCCTGTGGTGACGATGGCGAGACCGGTGGCGCGGCGGCGACCGGCGACGGTGGCAAGAAGACGCTCCGGGTCGCGTTCGCGTCGCAGCCGGACTTCACGCAGGTGATGAACTTCAAGTGGCTCGACGACCTGGAGGCCGACGGCGTCGAGGTCAAGACGAGCTTCTTCGAGTCATCGCAGGATGCGTTCCGCGCGATGATCGCCGGCGAGGCCGACATGGCGGTCGCCGGCATCGTCTCGGCGGTCCAGTTGGTGCAGGAGACCGGCGAGGCGGTCAAGGTGGTCGCTGTCGACCTGCAGGCGCCCGACTACCTCCTGATGGGCACGCAGGACATGAAGAGCCTGCCGGACATGGAGGGCAACCGCATCGGGATCTCCACGCCGGGCGACATCAGCGACACGCTCACGCGCGTCGTACTGCGCCGCGAGGGCGTGGACGTCGACAAGGTCCGGTTCGTGGAGCTCGGGGGGACCAGCGCGCGGATGGCCGCGCTGCAGAGCAACCAGATCCAGGGCGGCGCAGCCCATGCCGCCGAAGGGCTGGCTGCCGCGGAGAACGGCCTCACGAACCTCTTCGCCTACGGCGAGTCGGTGCCCGACTACGCGCAGCACGGGATCATCGTGAGCGACGAGTGGCTCGGGAAGAACAAGGAGTTCGCCCAGCAGGCCGTCGACGGCTTCATCGACTCCATCCGCTGGGCGTCGGAGAACAAGGCGGAGTACATCGAGCTGTCGAGGGACAAGGTGGAGGGCCTGTCGGACACCGCGCGCGAGCAGGCCTACGACATCTTCAAGGACATCAACATGTTCGCGCTCGACGGTGGCATGGACGACAAGGTGCTCGACAACACGATCGCGATCGAGAAGGAGGTCGGCAACCTGGGTGACGACGCGCCGCCCGCGAGCGACTGGGCCGACAGCTCGCTCGTGGAGAACTACCTCGAGCGGGAGGGCGCCCAGCCATGAGCTCGCAGAGCTCCGCTGACCCGCTGAGCGTCCTGCCCGTGTCCGAAGGGGGAACCGATCCGGCGGCCGCGCCGCTACTGCAGATCCGGGGCGTCTCGCGGACGTTCCGCAGCGTGGACCGCAAGGTCCTGGACGACGTCGACCTCGACGTCGCCGCCGGCGAGTTCGTATCGCTGATCGGCCCCAGCGGATGCGGGAAGACGACGCTCCTGCGCATCGTCGCGGGGCTCTTGTCGGCCACGACGGGGAGCGTGTCGCTCGGCGGGTCGCCGAGCGACGCGCCGTCGCGGGACAAGGCGATGGTGTTCCAGCACTTCAACCTGTTCCCGTGGCGCACGGCGCTCGCGAACGCCGCGTACGGCCTCGAGCTGCAGGGCGTCGGCAAGCGGGAGCGGAACGAGCGGGCGCTGGAGTATCTGCGTCTGTTCGGGCTCGAGGAGTTCGCCGGCCAGTACCCCGGCGAGTTGTCGGGCGGGATGCGCCAGCGCATCGGGATCGCGCGGGCACTGGCGATCGAGCCGAAGGTGCTGCTGATGGACGAGCCGTTCGGCGCGCTCGACGCGCTCACGCGGGAGCGGCTCCAGATCGAGCTGCTGCGGATCTGCGAGACGACGCACCTGTCGGTCGTCTTCGTCACGCACTCGATCGACGAGGCGATCTTCCTCTCGGACCGGATCGTCGTGATGGGAACTCATCCGGGTCGCGTCGTCGAGACGTTCGACGTCGATCTCCGGCGCCCGCGGTGGACCTACGACATGCGCGCCGAGCCGTCCTACGCGCGAATCCGCGCCCGCGTGTGGGAGTTGCTCGACCATGAGATGAGCGGGCACGGGGGAGCGCCGGGATGAGCGGCGTGAAGGCGCCCGAGCACGGCGCCGAGCTCGGCCTGCCGGCGTCCGGCGCCGCGGCGCCTGGGCCGCCCGGCCGGGCCGCCGCCGCGCGCCGGGGCCGGCTGACGTCGCCGTGGGCGGTGCGACTGCTGTCGGTCGTCGTCGTGACGACCGTGTGGGAGCTCCTCGGCCGCACCGACCCGACGGTCGCGTCGTATCCGAGCGCCATCGCATCGGCCGCCGTGGATCTGATCGGCGACGGCCCGCTGCTCGCGGCGTTCGCGGACACGCTCGAGGGCCTTGCCGTCGGCTTCGTGATCGCGGCCGTGCTGGGCGTGGCGATCGGCTACCTGATGGGCATGTTCCGGCTCGTCGAGGTCGCGCTCGACCCATACGTCAACGCGCTCTACGCGACGCCGCGGATCGCGCTCGTGCCGCTGCTCGTGCTCTGGGTCGGCATCGGCTTCGAGCTGCGCGTGACGATCGTCGTGCTGAGCGCGATCTTCCCGATCATCATGAACGTCCACATCGGGACCCGGAACGTGGACCGCGACCTGGTCGACACCGGCCGCGCGTTCGCCGCGTCGCGCTGGCAGCTGCTCAGGACCGTGACGATCCCCGGCTCGCTGCCGTACGTCTTCGCGGGCCTCCGGATCGGGACCGCCAAGGCGCTCGTGGGCATCATCGTCGCGGAGATGACGGCGGCGGCGACCGGGACCGGCCAGCTGCTGCTGCAGTTCGGTCGCTACTTCGAGACCGACAAGCTCTTCGTCCCGATCATCATGCTCGGGCTGCTCAGCATCGTGCTGGTCGAAGCGATGTACGCGATCGAGCGGCGCGCCATGCCGTGGCGGAGGACCGAGCGATGAGGCTCTCGCTCGACACGCGCGCCGGCGTCTGGACCGTTCGCGTCTGCACCCTCGCCCTGCTGCTGGGCGCGTGGCAGATCTACGCGGACGGCATCAGCCGTGCGCTGTTCGCCCCGCCGACCGAGATCGCCGAGTCGTTCGTCGAGATCGCCATCAACGACGACGCGCTGCTGGACGCAGCGGTCGTGAGCATGGGCTCGATGCTGGTCGGCTTCGCGCTCGCGATCGGCGTCGGCGTCGCCGTCGGCGTTGCGATGGGGCGCTTCCGGATCCTCGAGCACGCGCTCGATCCGTACGTCTCGTTCCTCTACGCCGTCCCCAGCATCGCGCTGATCCCGCTGCTCGTGATCTGGTTCGGCATCGACGCCACCCTGCGGGTCGTGCTGGTGTTCCTGGCGGCGGTGTTCCCGATCATCGTCAACACGATGGCGGGGGTGAAGCAGGTCGACGGCGAGCTGATCGACGTCGCGCGCGTGAACTGCGCCAGTGAGCGGCAGATCATGCGGAGCGTGATCCTGCCGGCGGCGCTCCCGTTCGTGTTCGCCGGCATCCAGGTCGCGCTCGCGCAGGCGCTCGTCGGCGTGATCGTCGCCGAGATGACGGCCGTCGTCACCGGCCTCGGCGGGCTGATCATCCGCTACGCACAGTTCTTCCAGACGGCGAAGCTGTTCGTGCCGATCCTGGCCGTCATGGCACTCAGCATCGTGCTGACGGCGCTGCTGCGGATGTTGCAGCGCCGCATCGCGCCCTGGGCGACCGTGGATCTCCGGGAGCTCTAGCGGCCCACGCCGTCCACAGAGCGCCGTCTTCCACGGCGCTCATCTGCCGTATCCAATATCCGAAACAGAAGAGAAAGAGAGCGCTCGATGCACATCGACACCCGAATCCGCGGCGGCCAGGTCTACACGCCCTCGGGCCTGCAGGAGGTCGACATCGCGATCCGAGGCGAGCGTATCGTCGGGCTGCTCGATCCTCAGGACCCGGCTCCGGCCGCCTCCGACATCGACGCCGCCGGCAAGCACGTACTGCCGGGCCTGATCGACCTCCACGCGCACACCCGTGTCCCGGGCTACGAGTACAAGGAGGACTTCCACACGTGCTCGCAGGCCGCGGCCGTGGGCGGGTTCACGACGATCGCCGACATGCCGAACGTCGAGCCGCCCACCGACACCGTCGCGCTCTTCGAGGAGAAGCGCGAGATCGCCGCGCGCGACTGCATCGTGGACTGGGGGCACCTCGTCTCGCCGACGAAGCTCGAGGAGATCCCGCGCCTCGCGGCGGCCGGCGCCACCGGCTTCAAGGTCTTCCAGGTCAGCGGCGGCTACCCGCACGACCCGCGGCTCGCGATGGGGGAGAGCGAGAAGCTCTACGACGCGTTCGGCGCGATCGCCGAGACGGGCCTGCACTGCAGCATCCACCCGTACAACCAGCCGTTGATGGACCGGCTGAGCGAGTTGGCGTGGGCGGCGGGCAAGCCGCGCACGATCGAGACGTTCGCGCCGATCTACACGGCCGACGTCGTGTGGCGGTCGGCGGTCGCCGTGTTGATCGAGCTCCAGCGCGAGACGGGCGCGCGCCTGCACGTGCTGCACACCCACGCGCCGGGCTCGATCGCGCTCCTGCGCCAGGCCAAGGCGACCGGCGTGCCGATGACCGCCGCCGTCGACCTCAAGTACTACCACCTGACCCGGGCCGACGCCGAGCGTCAGGGCCCGCGCGCCGCGCCGGGCGGCGTCATCACCGAGGACCCCGCGCGCATGGAGGCGATCTGGAAGGCGCTCAACGACGGGACGATCGACATCATCGACTCCGACCACGCGCCGCACTCGCTCGAGGACCTCGAGCGCTTCCGCGAGGACCCGTGGACGGGACCGTTCGGCAGCCCCCAGTACGAGTACATGCTCTCGGTCTCGCTGACCGACGTGAACGAGGGCCTGATGAGCCTCGACACGGCGGTGCAGCGCCTGGTCGTCAACTCGGCGAAGCTCGTGGGCCTCTACCCGCGCAAGGGAGCGATCCAGGTCGGCTCCGACGCGGACATCGTGATCATCGACCTCGAGGCCGAGATCGTCGCGCGCGACGCGGACACCTACACCAAGGTCAAGTGGACTCCGTACGACGGCCGCACGCTGAAGGGCGGTCCGGTGCTGACGATGCTGCGCGGCCAGGTCATCGCGCGCGACGGCAAGGTCACCGGCAAGCCGGGATACGGCCGCTACATCGAGGGCGCGCCGCAGGAGCTGGCGGGGACCGCGCGTGTCGCGTCGCCGGGGCTCTCGCTCCGTGCGAAGGGCCGGGTCGCCGAGGCGGCGCAGGTTGCCTGACGCCGCCGCGCAACTGCAGGCGGCGCTGGGAGAGCGCGGCGGCACGGCGGTCGACCTGCTCGCCGAGCTCGTCGAGATCGAGAGCCACGCGAGCCTGCCCGACGGCGTTCGCGCCGTCGGGTCGGCTGTGGCGCGCGAGCTCGGGGCCGCGGGCTTCGACTCTGAGTGGCGCCCGTGCGAGCCGGTGACCCACGATCCGTGGATCGCCGAGCTCCTGCTCGGCGACACGCCGCCCGAGACGGTCGCGCCCGCGCTCGTGGCCGAGCGCCCCGGCCGTGGCGGCCGCGTGCTCCTGCTCGGCGATCTCGACACCGCGCAGGCGCCCGGGTCGCTCGCGCGCAACCCGTTCCGGATGCAGGGCGCTCGCGCGTTCGGCCCGGGCATCGCGGACATGAAGGGCGGCCTGGTCGTCCTCTGCCTTGCCCTCCGAGCGCTCGCGCGGAGCGGGCTGCGCGCGCCGCAGCTGACGGTGGTCCTGAGCCCCGACGAGCAGGCGGGGAGCCTCGGCTCGGGCGCGATCGTCGAGCGCGAGGCGGTGGGCGCGGACTGGTGCCTGTGCATGGAGTGCGCGCGCGACGGCGGCCGGCTGATGGCCGCCCGCGCCCAGGTCGGCATCGCCCGGCTCGACGTGCACGGCCGCGAGGCGTACGCCGGCGCCGACCGCGCCAAGGGCGCGAGCGCCGTCGCGGCGCTCGCCCGCAAGCTGGCGGACGTCGACGCGCTCACCGACCCGGGCGCGGGCGTGTATGTGACCGCTACGCGGATGGGCGGCGGACGGCGCCGCAGCGTCGTCCCCGGCCACGCGTGGTGCACGATCGACGTACGGGCCGCCGACGCCGCCGGCTGGGAGCGCGCCCGCGACGGGCTCGAGGTGATCGCGCACCGCGACGACGGCGACGGCACCCGCGGCGAGCTGCGCGCATACGCGCACCGCCCCGCGGTCCCGTGGACCGCTGCGACCGACCAGCTGCTCGCGGCCGCGGCGAGCGCCGCCGACGCGCTCGGGCACGACGTGTCGGCGCTGCGTTCGCCGGCCGCCGGCAGCTCCGCGTTCGCCGCTGCCGCCGGCGTCCCGACGCTCGACGGAATGGGCCCGAGCGGCGGCGCCCTGATGACCGACGGCGAGTACGTCGAGATCGACACCATCACCGCCCGCGCCGCCGTCCTGGCGCTGCTCCTTCACCGGCTCGCCGGAACTGACTCGCACACGACCCCGCATCCCGTGATGCGGGCATTTCACAAGGGATAGTCAATGAGATACGGCATGCTGCTCCCGCACTTCGGGGAGCACTTCTCGCGCGATCGGATCATCGACGGCGCGCAGATGCTCGAGGACCTCGGGTTCGACTCGCTCTGGGTCCGCGACCACCTGCTGTGGAAGCCGCACGGGATGGAGGGCGACAACCGGACCTTCATCGAGGCGTTCGTCACGCTCGCGGCCGCCGCCGGCGTGACCAAGCGCATCGGGCTCGGCACCGGCGTGGTGATCCCCATCCGCTGGCCGCTGAAGGTGGCGCACGACTTCGCCAGCCTGAGCCGGCTCGCGGGCCGCGAGGTCGAAGCCGGCTTCGGGATGGGCTCCAACTCGGTTGAGCTCGGCGCGGCAGGGTTCAACCGCGACGACCGGAAGGGGATCTTCGCCGAGACCGTCGAGATCTGCCGCCGCGTGTGGGCGGAGGACGACGTCAGCTTCCACGGCGAGCACTTCTCGTTCGACGGCGTGACGATCGAGCCGAAGCCGATCGGGCAGCCGATGACGTGGTACGGGGGCACGACCCGCGGCTCGGTCCGCCGCGCGGTGGCGCACTGCGACGGCTGGCTCCCCGGCCGCCTGCCGATGGCCACGCTCGACAACCGCCTCGCGCTGCTGCGCGAGCTCAACGAGCGCGAGGGGCGCACCGTGCGCGCGGGCGTCATCCCGCTCACGGCGGTCGACGAGGATCCCGCCGTCGCGCGGGCGAACGTGGACATCGCCGCGGTCGCCGGCAGCTCGGAGGGCGCCGCGTCGTGGATCAAGCCGCCCTCGGGCGAGTTCCGCACGATCGAGGACCTCGAGGGCCTGCTCGTGTCCGGCACCCCGGAGGACTGCGTGCGCCAGATCAAGGCGTTCGAGGAGCGCGGCGTCGAGACGTACATCTTCGACCTGCGGCTGCAGTTCGACCGCTTCGAGGAGAAGGCCGAGATGATCGCCCGCGACGTGCTTCCGCATCTGCGGTCGGCACTCCCCGTCGCGACGGCAGGTTAGAGTGACGCCTCGGTGGCCCGACCCTCCGATGACAAGTCCTTGCAGGGAATCATCGATCGACACGGGCGGCAGTTCAGCACGGTCGGTGGGATGGTCTACGAGGTCCTGCGCGAAAGCATCGCCCGCGGCGTGCTCGCACCGGGCGAGCGGCTTCGGCAGGACGAGCTCGCGGAGGCGATCGGGGTGTCGCGCATCCCGGTCCGTTCCGCGCTGCTGCGGCTCGAGTCCGACGGCCTGATCACGTTCCACCCGTACCGTGGCGCCGTCGTCAACCACCTCACCGTCGCCGAGATGCGCGAGATCTACGAGATCCGCGCCCTGCTCGAGGCGCGCGCGCTGCGCAACGTCGCGAAGGACATGTCGCCCGAGCGGCTGGACGAGCTCGAGGCGATGGCCCGCGACCTCAACGAGATCGACGACGGCGAGGCGTTCCTCCAGGGCCGCGCGGAGTTCTTCCGCGAGCTCTACGACGCGGAGCGCCAGCCGCGCCTCGTGGCGATCATCGAGAAGCTCCTGGTGGACTCCGGTCGCTACTGGCTCCACCACGGCGTCGAGTACGTCGTCGGACCCGGCCGGCGGCCGCACCAGGAGATCCTCAGGCTCGTCCGCGAGGGAGACATCGACGGCGCGGTGCGCGTCGTCGAGACGCGTCTGGAGCAGTTGTGCACGGAGCTTGTCTCGCGCATGGAGCGGGACGAGGCCGCGCAGTCGGGCGACGTGCCGCCTCGCTGAGCGCCTGCCGCCGGCGCGCGGCCTGAGCTGCGGGGAGGCATAGGTGCGCGGCAGCCCGCGCGCCTCCCTGGTGCTCGCCGTCGCGACCGCCAGCAGCGTGATGTTCGGGATCCAGGGGATCGCCGCGGCGCTGCCGGCGATCCAGCCGGAGCTCGGGATCTCCGACAGCGCGCTCGCGCTGTTCACGGCCATGTACCTGCTGCCCGGCGTCCTGTTCGCGATCCCGCTCGGGTACCTGACCGACTCGCTCGGCCGCCGGCGGGTCTTCGTGTCGATGGCGGTCCTCTACGGCGTCGCCGGCGTCGCTCAGACGTGGGCGCCCGACTACGAGACGATCCTCGTCCTGCGGTTCGTGCAGGGCATCGGCTTCGCTGCCCTGAACCCGCTGAGCATCACGCTCATCGGCGACGCGTTCGAGGGCGCCGCGCAGCTGCGGGCGCAGTCGACGCGCCAGATCGCCATCGCCGTGACGGAGTTCTCGCTGCCGCTGGTGGCCGCTGCGCTGACGGCGGTGAGCTGGCAGGCGCCGCTGGCGGCCCAGGCGGTCACCCTGCCGCTCGCGCTCGCGGGGATGCTGCTGCTCCCGCGGCGGCCCGAGCGGGAGCAGCGGCCGCAGCGCTATGGCGTGGAGCTCGGCGCCGCCGTGCGGCAGGCGGGCATGCCGGCGGTGCTGATGGCGGGTTTCGTGCGGTTCGTCTGCAAGTTCGCGGTGGTGGCCTACCTGCCGGTGCTGCTCGTCGGGCGCGGCGCGACGCTCGCGCAGGCGGCGCTGGTGCTCAGCGTCGGGTCCGGCGTCGCGGCGCTCGTCAACCTCCCGGTCGCGCGGCTTGCGGTCCGCCTGCGGGTCTCGCGCATGATCATCGCCTCCGTGGTGCTCGTCGGCGGGTCGCTGTTCGCGTTCGCGATCGCGCCCTCGTGGGAGCTTGCCGTGGTCGCGGCGGTCGCGTACGGACTCGGCGACGGGACGATGATGGTCCTGCAGAACGCGCTCGTCACGCAGATCGCGCCGGCCGCGATCAGGGGTGGGGTGGTGGCGGTCAGCAGCGCGACGCGCAACGCCGGCAAGCTCCTCGCGCCGCTGACGATGGGCGCGCTGATGCTCGCCGTGTCGACGCCGGCGGCGTTCGCGGCGATGGGCCTGCTCACCTGGGCCGTCGTGCCGCTGCTGCGCCAGTTGCGGCGCGTCGACGGGCTGATGCGCGAGGAACCCGCCAGCCTCGCGGCGAGCGACGACCTGACCAGCCGCGTCACATGACCGCGGGGTCCTTCCCGATGACGGTGGCCGCGGCACTGCAGCTGCCGGCGCTGCGTCGCGGCGCCCCGCTCGTCGTCGCCGGGCGTGATCAGCTCGACCGGCGCGTCCGCTGGGCGCACTCCAGCGAGGTTCCCAACATCCCGGAGCTGCTGCGCGGCGACGAGCTGCTGCTGATGACCGGCATGGGGATCGGCGTCCGGGCCGCGAGCCAGCGGGCCTTCGTGCGCGAGCTGTCCGAGCGGCGGATCGCTGCGCTCGCCATCGAGCTCGGCCAGGTCTTCACGTCGGTGCCCACTGCGCTCGTCGCGGAGTCCGAGCGATGCGGGCTCCCGCTCATCGTGCTGCGCAAGCAGGTGCGCTTCGTCGACGTCACCGAGCAGCTGCATTCCGCGATCCTCAGCCAGGAGCTCGAGCTGTCAAGGCGTACGGACGAGCTCCGCGGCCGCCTGACCGCGCTCATGCTCGAGGGCGCGGCCATCCCGGAGATCCTCGCCGCGCTCGCCGCTGCCATCCACAACCCGGTGCTGCTGGTGCGGGCCGGCGGCGAGGTCCTGTATCACGCCGCTCATCGTTCGGAGCCCGACGTCGTACTCGCCGAATGGGAACTCCTGCGCGACGGTTGCTCCGCGGAAAGCGGTCGCCCGGTCGCCAGCAGCCCTGTGATGGCCGCGCGCGGCCGGGTCTGGGGCACCGTCACCGCGTTGGGACTGGACGCCCCGCTCGACGAGTTCGCGGCGGCGGCGGTCGAGCGCACGGTCGCATTGGTCGCGCTCGCGCTGGTTCGCGGCGGGCAGGAGTCGCTGCTCGTGAGCCGCGAACGCGGCAACTTCCTCGCCGACCTGGTCGACGGGCGGCTCGTGGGTGCGGACGCGGAGCAGCGCGCAGCCGCGCTCGGATTCCGGGCGCGCGGCCGGCTGCTCGCCGTCGCGCTGATGGCGAGCGACCGGCTACGACCGGAGCAGGCGCGCGACGAGGCGGGGTGGGCGGCGACGTGGAGGACCGTCCGCGGCCAGCTGTCCGCGCACGGCATCGAAGCGATCATCGGCGTCCGTGCTGCGGAGGCGGACGCGCTCCTGGTCGCGAACGTGCGCCGCGGCGAGCTGCGGGCGGGCGCGATCGAGCGGATCGTCGCCGCGATCCAAGCGGCCGCCGCCCGCCACGTCGGCCCGAGCGACGCCGTCGTGATCGCCGTCGGTCGCGCCGTCGACGACTGGGAGCATCTTCCCGACGCACTGCGCGAGGCGGCCTACGCGGCGGCGGCCGCGCGCGGCGGGCCGGCCCGACCGTGGCACGACGCCACGGTCCCTGATGTCGAGCGGCTGCTCTGGGCGCTGCGTGGCGATGCTCCGCTGCGCGCCTTCGTGGAGCAGCGCCTCGCGCCGGTCGTCGCTCACGACCGGACGCGGGCGGCGAAGCTCCTGCCCACGCTCGAAGCGCTGTGCGAGCACCGGTGGCACAAGGCCGGGACGGCCCGCGCGCTCGCGATCAGCCGGCAGACGCTGTACCCCCGGATCGAGCGGCTCGAGCAGCTCCTGGCGGCCGACCTCGAGGATCCCGAGACGCGGCTCGGTCTGGAGCTGTCCGTCCGCGCGCGGCGCCACCTCGCGATCTGACCGCCGGTCAGGCCGCGGTCGGGAACCCGAGGTCGACTCCGCGGTGGCGGGGATCCGGCCAGCGTCGCGTGACGACCTTCCCGCGCGTGTAGAAGCGGACGCCGTCGGGCCCGTGCATGTGCAGGTCGCCGAACAGCGAGCCCTTCCAACCGCCGAAGGAGTGGTAGGCCATCGGGACAGGAATCGGGACGTTGATGCCGACCATGCCGGCGGCGACGTCCTGCTCGAACGCCCGCGCCGCGCCGCCGTCGTTGGTGAAGATCGTCGCGCCGTTGCCGTAGGGGTTGGCCGCGATCAGTTGCAGCGCCTCCTCATACGAGCCCGCTCGGACGATCAGCAGCACGGGCCCGAAGATCTCCTCGTCGTAGATCCTCATCCCCGGACGCACATGGTCGAACAGGCACGGGCCGAGGAAGTGACCCCCTTGGGCGCGGTGCACGGAGATCGCGCGACCGTCGGCGATCAGCTCCGCGCCCTCCTCGACGCCAGCGTCGACGAGGTCGCGGACGCGCGCCAGGCTGCGCTCACTCACGAGCGGCCCCATGGCGGAGTCCGGGGCGTTGCCGTCGCCGATCACCAGCCCGGCGATGCGCTCCTGCAGCTTCTCGATCAACGGTTCGGCGACGTCGCCACCTACCGTTACCGCAACGGAGATCGCCATGCAGCGCTGACCGGCCGAGCCGAAGCCGGCCGAGACGAGCGAGTCCGCCGTCAGGTCGAGGTCCGCGTCGGGCAGCACGATCGCGTGGTTCTTGGCGCTGCCGAGCGCCTGGACACGCTTGCCGTGCGCCGTCGCCGTCTCATAGACGTGGCGCGCGATCGACGTCGAGCCGACGAACGACACGGCGGCGACGTCCGGGTGCATCAGCAGCGCGTCGACCGCGACCTTGTCCCCGTGGACGACGTTGAACACGCCGTCGGGCAGGCCGGCCTGGGTGAGCAGCTCGCCCAGCCGCACGGACGCCGAGGGATCCTGCTCAGAGGGCTTGAGCACGAATGCGTTCCCGCAGGCCAGCGCGACCGGGAACATCCACATCGGGACCATCACAGGGAAGTTGAACGGCGTGATGCCCACCGCGACGCCGAGCGGCTGGCGCAGCGAGTACGAGTCGACGCCGCTCGAGACCTGCCCGGACATCTCCCCTTTCAGCAGCTGGCCGATCCCGCAGGCGAACTCCACGACCTCCAGCCCCCGCTGAACCTCACCGGCCGCGTCGGACAAGACCTTGCCGTGCTCGCGCGTGACAAGCCTCGCCAGCTCGTCGCGATGACGGTCGACGAGATCCCGAAAGCGGAAGAGGATCTGTGTTCGCCGGCTGAGCGACGTGGAGCCCCACGCCTGCGACGCAACGGCGGCGGAGCGGACTGCCGCGTCGACGATGGAGGCGGTAGCCAGCGGCACCCGCGCGCTGACCGCACCGGTCGCTGACTCGGTCACCTCGACGCAGCGCTCGCCAGGTTCGTGGTGGAAGCGGCCGCCGATCAGGTGGGTCACGGTCGGTGGCTCGATGGAGATCGCCATCGCAGATCCTTTGCTCGTTGGGCGTAGCTGCGCCGTGGCCCCCACCGCCGCGAACACAGCTTGGTCGTCAACCCGTCGTGCGGAAAGCGACCAAGCGAGTGAGTCTTTCGATGTATTGCGACGCTACGTCGTGTGGCCTGCGAACGCGATGAATTGACGCCCAGGGCCTAATAGGACTTCGTTAGGCAATCTTCGACGGGCTTCAATTAGCTGGTGCGCTCGGTCGGCTCGTCGCTCGGCTCGCAGATCTCGGCGGCGATCCTGGCCGGCAGCGCGGTCGGCTCGGCCCCGACGGACTCCGGCTACACCGCCGCGTTCCTGACCTCGGCGGGCGTCGCGCTCGCGGCCGGCGTGGTCTCGGCGCTGATCCCGCGGGCGGGCGGCGGCCAGCACGCGGACGTCGAGTCGGTGGCGGTGCGCGCGTGACCCGCGCCGACGCGGTCCGCAACCGGGCGCGCGTGATCGCCGCGGCCGAGACGGTCTTCGCCGAGCAGGGGGCCGACGCCGGCGTCGAGGTCGTGGCCGCGCGGGCCGGCGTGGGCAAGGCGACGGTCTACCGGTCGTTCCCGACCAAGGACGCGCTCGTCTGGGAGGTCGCGTGCCGGCAGCTCGAGGCGTGGCTCGAACGCATCCAGACCACCGAGGGCGACGCCATCACCGTGCTCGAGCGCCTGCTGGTCGCGGCGGCCGAGGCGAAGGTGCTGGGGGAGATCACGGTGACCGTGTCGACGGAGGCCACCCTGGCCCACGCGCGCCGGCGCTGGGTCGCGGCGCTGGAGGCGATCCTCGCCCGCGCGGA